>CAZJJQ010000822.1:0-1871 GCA_964546345.1 uncultured Planctomycetales bacterium | reverse complement strand
CGGCGAGCGCTTCCAGGCGGCGGCCCGGGGCCTCGCGCCCGCGTGAGCGCGCGGGCGCGCGCGCGAGGCCGTGGCCGCGATCCGGGGGGGCCGCGACCCAGGAGCGGCTACGCTGTCTCCGTGGGCCTCCGCCGCCTCGTCCCGCTCCTCGCCGCGCTCGGGATCGGGTTCGCGCTCGGTTGGATCGTGCGGGAAGGAACGCGAGTCCCGGCGCCCGACGGGGTCGGCGAAGGGTCGGCCCCCCGCGCCCCCACCTTCCTCCCGGAGGATCCTCAGCCCGTGCGGCGCGATGCCGCGGTCTCCCTCTGCGCGGCGGGGATGCGGCCCGCGCCGAACGAGCCCGGGCCAGCCCCCGCGAGCGCTGCGGAGGCGACCGCGAAGGCCGCCGGCGCGGGCACGGCGCTCCCGTTCATCGAGGTCACCGTCGTCGCCGGCCCCGGCACGCCGCCGGACTGGAAGGCGACGGCGTACCTGCTGGCGGCGGGCGCGAACGGCGCCGACAAGCCGGACGAGGTTCCGCACGCGGAGCTGACCGTCGATCGGCCCGTGCGGCTCGTGGCGCCGGCCGCGGGGCTCTACGACGTGGGCCTCGTGAACGAGGCGATGCAGCTCCTCGAGACCGACGTGCGGGCCGCGCCGGAGGGGACGCGGATCCGCGTGACCCTGCCCCCGATGGCACCGGTGCGGCTCCGGCTGTCGAACGGTGTCCCGCCGGACGAGCCGAACACGAAGATCACGGGGTTCGTCACCCTGGAACGGGCGCGGGAGCCCTTGAAGTGGAACGACCTGCCGGGTCGGGGGGAGGTTCGTAGCCGCGGCCCGCTCGTGAGGGTCGAGGGAGAGGCCGGCACGACCTTCGAGACGCCGCCGGTCCTGTCGAGCGAGTCCTTCACGCTCGACTTGGACATGCGCGAGACGCACAAGGAGGGGGACTCGGAGTCGTTCGACTTCTCCGATCGGTGGGAGCTCGCAGCCGAGCCGCGCACCGCTCGAGGAGGCGACCTCGTGACCCTGACGGTGGTCCCGCTGGGCACCTTGAAGCTCGCCATGACGGCGGCGCCACCGGCCGTGAAGTTCCCCCGGAGGCTCGAGGTGGCGTTCACGCGCACCGAGGACGGCGCGTATCACAGCCACCGCGGCCACGGCGACATGGACGAGGAGATGGCGAACCTGCTCCAGCGAGACTTGGAGGTGCCCCTGGGACCGGGGCACTGGACCGTGAGCTGGATGGCCCCGGGCGTGGCCCCCGGGCGTTTGGAGGGGATCGTGATCACGTCGGGCGCCGTGACCGACGCCGCCATCGAGGTCCGTGCGGGCCCGGCAGAACGGCAGCCCGAGGGCGAGGAGGAGGAGAAGGGGGCGGTGACGGTCGAGCTGGAGCGGCCGTTGGCGGAGAACGAGGCGTGGAGCGTGTACGCGAGGCGGGGCGACACCTGGCCCTTCCACGCGCGCGGGACCGGACCGAAGGCGCCGGAAGTGTCCGGCGACCTGCGCGGGAAGCGCGCGGTGCTCCTGGTCGGGGAGGATCGCGTGAGCGTGGAGGAGGAGGTGCCGGCGGCGGGTCCCTGGCACCCACGGCTCGTGCGTCCGGGCTTCGTGATGTTCGCTCCGCACCAGATGCTCGACCCGGCGCTCGGCGCAGTCACCGTCGCGCGGCCGGACGGATTCCCCGTGCCCCTCTACCGGGATCGCCGATGGTCCCGCGAGTTCCACCCCGAGTTGGTGGCCCCCGTCACGCCGGGTCTGCTCCTCGGCCCCTTCGCGCCGGGCCCGCTCGAGCTGGAGGTGTTCGTCGCACGGAAGTCGCTCGGCGTCGTCAGGCTCTCGATCGCCGCCGGGGCCATCGTGCCGCTCACGATCCCGTCGATGAG
>CAZJJQ010000821.1:0-1874 GCA_964546345.1 uncultured Planctomycetales bacterium | reverse complement strand
TTCGGCGTGGCTCTCGTCACGCGATCCTCCGGGAGCGGACGAAACGGCGGTCCGGCCGCTCCCCCGACGAAGCGCGATCCCACGGGCGCCGGGAGTGGACCCGCGCACCTCGACGCACCCGCGCCGGGCCGGGGACATCCGCCGAGCCCTGGCCGTGAAGCCGGTGCGGCAACACGCACAGCCCCTCGTCTACGATGGCCCCGTGGTCCACGTCACCGCCCTGCAGAACCACCCCCGCTTCGGGGACGTCGAGCACAACCTCGCCGAGGCGGAGGCGATGCTCGGCGGAGCGGCCTCGGAACTCGTGGTCCTGCCGGAGCTGTTCGCCTCGGGGTACGCGTTCCGCGACCGCTCGGAGGCGACGGCCCTGGCCGAGCCGGCCTCGGAGGGACCCACCGCACGATGGCTCGCGCGCATGAGCACGCGCACGGGAGGCCTCGTCGTGGGAGGCTTCGTCGAGCGCGACGGGGAACGGCTCTACAACGCCGCCTCCGTCTGGGCCGACGGGCGGCGGCTCGCGACGTATCGCAAGGTCCACCTGTTCGGCTTCGAGCGAGAGGTCTTCGACGCAGGCGCCGGCCCCTTCCCCGTCGTGGAGCATCGGGGCCTGCGGGTCGGGGTGATGATCTGCTTCGACTGGCGCTTCCCCGAGGCCGCGCGCACGCTGGCGCTCGCGGGCGCGGACGTGATCGCGCACCCGAGCAACCTCGTCCTGCCGCACGCGCAGGCGGCGATGGTGACGCGCGCGCTCGAGAATCGCGTGTTCGTCGTCACCGCGAACCGGATCGGCACCGAGCACCGGCCGCCGCGTCCCGCGCTCACGTTCACGGGGCGGAGCGTCATCGTGACCCCCGCGGGGGAGACGGTCGCGGAGGGGCCGGTGGCCGCCGCCGCGAGGATCGCCACCGACCTCGACCCGGCCCAGGCCCGCGACAAGTCCATCGCCTCCGGCAACGACGTGCTCGGCGACCGTCGGCCGGACGCCTACCGCCTCTGAGGCGCGAGGCGCCCCCCCCCACGGGGAGGCGCCTCACGCGCGCGTGCAGGCGAGGCCTACCGCGTGTCGGAGAACACGCGGAGCAGGCTCGACCCCGCTCCGGAACCGTCGGGGCAGGCCGTCATCACGTCGAGCCGCCCGTCGCCGTCGAGGTCACCCGTGGCGACCGAGATGCGACGGATGGGCTCGCCGGGCGGCAGCCCGTTCAGCCCGACGATCCGGAGCAGGTCGAAGTCCGGGTCGCCCGTGACGCAGGCGAGCATCCCCGTCTCGCTCTCGACGAAACAGACGTCGAGGCTTCCGTCGCGATCGAGGTCGCACACGGAGAGCCCGCCGCACGCCTGGGTCGAGAGCGCGTACGCGGGGAGGAAGGTGCCGTCGAAGGGGCTCTGGAGCGCCACCTCGACGCCCTGGTCGCCCGACGTGATCACGTCGGCCTGGCCGTCGCCGTTGACGTCCCCCACCGCGACGCGGACGCCCCGCTGGAGCGGGAGGACCTCGGGCGCCATCCACTTCACGGGGCCGACGCCGCCGGCCTGACGCACGACCGCGCACGCCGTCGAGCCGCAGACCGCGAGGTCGAGGTGGCCATCCCCGTCGAGGTCGGCGCACGCCACGTCCCAGGGATCCGTGACCGCCACGTCGAGCTCCGTGAAGACGTCGAAGAACCCGTTGCCCTGCCCCCGGCCGAGCGACGCCTTGGAGGGCGACTCGCGGATCGCCACGCAGTCGAGATGACCGTCGCCGTCGAGGTCCCCCACGGCCACGGAGCGGAAGTTCCCGCCGGGCGACTGCGGCATCGGGACGGGCGGGAGGAACCCCCGGATGACCGCCGGGTTGCGAATCAACGTCAGGCAGGCGCCCGGGATCCCGACGA
>CAZJJQ010000820.1:0-1875 GCA_964546345.1 uncultured Planctomycetales bacterium | reverse complement strand
TCGGCGTGCAGAACTTCGTCAGCGCGGCCACCGGCATGGCCGTGCTCGTCGCCCTGGTGCGCGGCTTCGCCCGGTGCGAGGTGAGCACCATCGGCAGCTTCTGGGTCGATCTCGTCCGGTCCACGCTGTACGTCCTCCTGCCCCTCTCGTTGATCCTCTCGATGGCGCTCGTCTCCCAGGGCGTCGTGCAGAGCTTCGACGCCGCACCGCAGGCGACGGTCGTCGATCCCGTGCCGGGCGGGGACGGCGCGCCGGTCCTCGCGCAGACCATCGCCGTGGGCCCCGTGGCCTCGCAGGTGGCGATCAAGCAGCTCGGGACGAACGGCGGCGGCTTCTACAACGCGAACTCCGCCCACCCGCTCGAGAACCCGACGCCGCTCTCGGGCCTCCTCGAGGCCCTCGCGATCCTCCTGATCCCCGCGGCGCTCTGCACGACGTGGGGCCGCATGCTGGGCGCCAGGAAGGAGGGGTTCGCGCTCCTGCTCGCCATGACCGTGATCCTCGTCCCCCTGATCGCGGTGACGGCGGTCGCCGAGTCGCACCCGACGCCGCCGATCGCCCGACCCGACGTGGACGCGGCGCCCTCCACCGCGCAGGACGGGGGCAACCTCGAGGGCAAGGAGGTGCGCTTCGGGATCGCCGGCAGCGTCACCTGGGCCGCGGCCACCACCGCGGCCTCGAACGGCTCCGTCAACGCGATGCACGACTCGTTCACGCCCGTCGGCGGCCTCGTGCCGATGGTGCTCATCCAGCTCGGCGAGGTGGTGTTCGGCGGCGTCGGCTCGGGCCTGTACGGCATGGTCGTCTTCGCCCTCATCGCCGTGTTCGTCGCCGGCCTCATGATCGGGCGCACGCCGGAGTACCTCGGCAAGAAGCTCGGCGCCTTTGAGATGAAGATGGCGTCCCTCGTCCTCCTCGCGCCCGCGGTGTGCGTGCTCGTCGGCGCCGCGCTCGCGGCCGTGCTGCCGGAGGGCCGCGCGGGGCTCGCCAACCCGGGCCCGCACGGCTTCTCCGAGCTGCTGTACGCGTTCTCCTCGGCGGGGAACAACAACGGGAGCGCGTTCGCGGGCCTGACCGCGAACACGCCCTTCTACGACCTGGCCCTCGGGGTCGCGATGTTCGTCGGCCGGTTCGTGCCCGCGCTCGCGGTGCTCGCCATCGCCGGCTCGCTCGCCCGCAAGAAGATCGTCCCCGCCGGCCCCGGGACCCTGCCGGCGCACGGCCCGCTGTTCGTCGCGCTCCTCGTGGCCACCGTGCTGCTCGTCGGTGCGCTCACCTTCGTCCCGGCCCTGGCGCTCGGCCCCGGGGTCGAGCACCTGCGCATGGTCCGCTGACCCGGCAGCCCCCGGAGCCTCCCCATGTCCGCCCTCGACACCCCCCGCCTTCCCGAGGCGCCCCGCGCCGCCTGGCGCCGGGCCCTGCCCTCCGCCGCCGTGCTCCGGGACGCCGTCCGCAAGCTGTCCCCGCGCCGGCAGGTGCGCAGCCCCGTCATGTTCGTCGTCTGGGTCGGGGCCTGCCTGACCACCGTCCTCGGCGTCCAGGCGCTGCTCGGCCCCGGCGACGCGCCGGCGGGCTTCACGCTCGCGGTCGCCGGGTGGCTGTGGTTCACCGTGCTCTTCGCCAACCTCGCCGAGGCGTCGGCCGAGGGGCGCGGCAAGGCGCAGGCCGCGGCGCTGCGCCGCACCCGTCGCGACGTCCCCGCCAAGCGCCTCGCCTCCCGCGCGCGCGACGCCGCCCGGGAGGTCGTGCCCGCCGCCGACCTGCGCAAGGGCGACGTCGTGCTCGTCGAGCCGGGCGACGTCCTCCCCTGCGACGGCACCGTCATCGAGGGCGTGGCGTCGGTGGACGAGAGCGCCGTCACCGGCGAGAGCGCGC
>CAZJJQ010000819.1:0-1877 GCA_964546345.1 uncultured Planctomycetales bacterium | reverse complement strand
CCGACCCTACCCGGGGGCCCTCCCCGCGGCAACCCGTCGCCCGACCCGGCGGCCTGCCGAGCGTGGATGACCCCGATGTCTCGGGGACGCCTCGGGCGCGGCGCTACGGGAGCTCTACCTCGGTCGGCTCCTGCGCGCGGATCGTGGCACGCTGCTCCTGGAAGGTGCCGTCCGGCCGGGTGACGCGGACGACGTACACCCCCGGCGGCAGCGGCTCGTCCGACAGCAGCGCCCCTCCCTTGGCCGGCACGAGGCCCGCGCGTTCGGCGACGAGCGCGCCCTCCGGGGTCGTCACGCGCACGGCGTACTCCTCCTCGACGGCCACCACCGCGCGCGGCGCCACCACCCGCAGCGCGCCCGCTGGGATCAGCTCCACCACGAGCGGCGGCTGCTCCGCGCCCGGCTCGATGACGAGGGACTCCCGCCCGATCCACACCTCGCCCGTTCCCTTCGCAAGCGCCCGGTACCGCCCGGGCCGGAACGTCCCGACCTTCCACGCCTCTCCTTCGAGCACAGCCTCGACCGACGCGACGGCCGGCGTCGCGTCCACCGCGACGAACCACAGCTTCCGCTCCCCCCACGCGGCGCCCGCGGGCGTCCGCACCTCGCCCCTGCGAACGAGCCCGCGCCCGATCCGCAGCGTCAGCGGGACGTCCGCGTCGCCCTCCCGCACGACGAACGGCACCACGTGCATCGGGTAGCCGTCGGCCATCACCCGCACGCGCCACGTGCCCACGGACACCTGCGTCTCGCGCATGCGGCCCGGCCCCTCCGCGAGGACCATGATCGCCTGCTCGCCGCGTCGGAACCGCACGTACTTCGCCGGCACCGGCTCGCCCGTCTCCTCGTCCACCACGGTCACGACGACGCGCGCGCTCGTGGGCAGCACCTCGCGCGGGAGCCGCACCTCGAGCGGCGCGCCGCCGGCCACCACGTCGCGGACCTCCCCGCGCACCCTCTCCATCGCCGTCGCCGCGGGCTTGCGCGACGCACGCTCGGCGACGACCATCCTCGGCCCGCCGCCGACGCCCTCGAGCCGGAACCACCCCGCCTCGTCCGACCGCGCGAGCACGCGATCCCACGCCGCGGACGGCGGCGGCGGCACCGTGATCGTCTCCCCGCTCCCACCCTTCACCACGCGCGGCTCCAGCGGCGGCGTCGCCGCGGGCTCCGCGCCCGCCACGAAGGCGCTGACCTCGCATCCGACGCACGGGGCGCCGTCGGCCTCGAGCACCCGACCGCGGATCACCCCGCCGCGCTGGAGGGCGATCCGCACGGGGGAGGTGGGGGGCGCGGGGGGGAGGGGGACCGCCGTGCGCACGTAGCCCGCCGCGGTCACGGTGACGACGCGGAGCTTCGTCCGCAGGTCGTCCGCGGGGACCGCGAACCGCACCCGGGCGAGGCCGGACGCGTCCGTGCGCGCCTCGGTGCCCAACGACTCGACGAACAGGTACGCCGCCGCGACGCCCACCCCGTCGTCGTCCACGACGAGGAACGGGTACGGGATCGCGTCGCCGGCCGCGGGACCGTTCGTGCGCGCGCTCGCGGGATCGGTCGCGTCCGACGGCGGCGACAGGGCGACGGTGATGCGGACGGGCTCGGGCGTGTCCGGCCGCAGCGGGACGGTCCGGGGCGCGAGCTCGGCCGCCCGGGCCGCGAGGGAGAGCCGCGACGCGGGGAAGCCCACACCCGCGTCGTCCACGACGAGGAAGGGGAACGTCATCGGGTCACCGGTCGCTGCACCGTTCGCGCGCGCGCTCGCGGGATCCGGCGCGTCCGACGCCGGCGACAGCGCGACGGTGATGCGGACGGGCTCGGGCAGATCCGGCCGCAGCGGGACGGTCCGCGGCGCGAGCTCGGCCGCCCGCGCCCCGACC
>CAZJJQ010000818.1:0-1877 GCA_964546345.1 uncultured Planctomycetales bacterium | reverse complement strand
AGGCCCGCGTCGATCGCCTCGCGCGCGACCTCGACGTCGGGGTTGAGCACGAGGCCCGAGGCGCTCCCGGCGTAGAGGCGCGCGTACGCCCGGGGCTGCTCGGCCAGCGCGAACGTCGAGGAGTAGACGAGCGCGACGGCCATCAGGAAGGAGAAGCCCGCGTGGAGCCAACGACCCGCCCGCGCGTCGCCCGAGGGGCGGTGCGACGCGGCGTAGAAGCATCCGTAGGCGGCCATGGCGAGGAACGGCACGAGGAACCAGAACACGGCGCTCGTGATCGCCGCGGCGTACGCGACCTGGCCGTACGAGAGCTGGAGGAACAGGAGCGGCGCGATGCCGAGCGTCACCGTGGCCGCCATGAGCACCGGGAAGAGGGCCAGCAGGCGGCGCACGGCGGGGCGCGACCAGCGGTCGGGGGAGCGGTCGGCGAGCACGACGAGGACCCCGCCGACGAGCGCGGCCATGGCGACGAGGTGGAGGACGAACGTCAGCAGGTGGAGGGCCGTCAGGAGCCAGAACGGGCCCGGCACCGCGTGGACGTCGGGCAGCGCCGCGACGAGGGGGAGGGTCACTTCGCGCCTCCCTTCCTCGCCATCCGCATGAGGTGGCGCACGAGGGCCTCGCGTTCCTCTTCCGTCCCGGAGAAGGCCGGCATCTCGTCGTTCTCGAGCGTGAGCGCGTCCCGCACCTCGGCGTCGGCGAGGCCGGCGAACGACGCCGTCTTGTCGTTGAAGCCGCCCTCGACGTGACAGCGTCCGCAGCGTGCGGCGTAGACCACCTCGCCGAGGTCGCGCCCCGTGCGGTGCGCCTGCTCGGCCAACGGGGTCTTGTCGGCGCGTTCGACGAGCCATCGGCCGAGGGTCGCCCGTTCCTCCGCGGTCCCCGCGAACGGGGGCATCCGGCCGCGCATCTTCGCGAGCCCGCCGAGGACGCCCGCCGCGAACGCGGGGTCGGTGCCGGCGAACGCGGGGAGCACGGGGTTGTAGCCGTCGAGCGTGTGGCAGGCGCGGCACTGCTGCAGGAACAGGTCGCGTCCGTCGTCGCCCGTGCGTGTCGCGAGGGAGGGCAGGAACCCCTCCTTCGCGTAGGTGGTCGCGGCGTCCACCGGGAGGCCGTTGCCGTAGACCACGTTCGCGATCGCGAACGGCTTGCGGACGGCCTCCCGGTACCACTCGAAGGCTCCGAACCATCCGAGGCCCAGGGTGAGGAGGAGCACGGCCACCGCGGTGTGCGCGACGCGGGGGAGGAGCAGCAGGAGGCCGAGCCCCGCGGCGAGCGCGGCGGAGAGGACGTCGAACGCCGCGAGGGCGCGGGCGGGGATGGAGAGCCGGGTCCCCACGGCGTCCCCAAGCTCCGCGGGGATGGCGTCGCGGTACCAGAGGAACGCGCCGAGCGCGGCGGCGAGCCCGAGGAGGCCGAGCCGCGCGTCGGCCCGCACCAGGCGCGCGCGCGCCGCCCGATCCGGGGTGCGCAGGGCGACGAAGCCCCCGAAGAGGCCCGCCATCAGGAGGCAGATCGCCGTGCGCATCACGAGGGACGGCGCGTACGTGGGGTTGAAGAAGCCGTCCCAGAACGACCCCGTCTCCACCCACCGGCCGGGCGTGAGCATGAACGTCACGATGCCGTTGATCACGACGAGGGAGAGCCAGGCGGCGACGAAGTAGATCCAGCCGAACGCCTCGTGGGCCCTCGGGGACAGCCGGTCCCACCCGCGCGCGTAGAGGATCGCGGCCAGGATCTCGACCAGGAAGAACGTCCACTCGATCGCCCAGCCCCAGACGAAGGTGCGGATGAGCACGCCCGTGGCCGACGGGTTGAGGAGCCCGATGATGAACCAGATGCCGACGCCGGTCAGCGCCCCGACGACGAGGGTCGTG
>CAZJJQ010000817.1:0-1879 GCA_964546345.1 uncultured Planctomycetales bacterium | reverse complement strand
CCGTGGGAGGGCGCGCACATCCAGCTGATCGACACGCCCGGCGCCCCCGACTTCGCCGGCGAGGCCGCGTCGGCCCTCGCCGCCGTCGAGACCGTGGCGATCGCCGTCTCGGCGCACGACCGGGTCAGCGTCACCGCGCGGCGCCGCTTCGACGAGGCGGGCGCGCTCGGGCTCGTGCGGGTCGTCGTGGCCACCAAGGTGGACCAGGAGAACACGGACCCCGCCGTGTTCGAGGCGTCCCTCCAGGCGAACTTCGGCGAGCACGTGATCCCCATGAACGTGCCCGACGCGTTCGGCCCGGGCCTCACGAAGATCCACAACGTGTTCGCCGACGACGTGCCCGCGGCGCTTCGGGACCGCGTCATGGACCTGCGCAAGCAGGTGATCGAGGCGGTCGTCGAGTGCGACGACGCCCTCATCGACAAGTACTTCCGCGAGGGTGCCATCACGAAGGAGGAGCTCTGGCACGCGTTCCCGAAGGCGATCCGCGAGGGGCACATCGTGCCGGTCCTCCACACGAGCTCGCGCAAGGAGCTCGGCGCCCGCCAGTGGCTCGACTTCCTCGCGCACGAGACGCCGAGCCCCGCCGAGGGCGTGGTGCGCCGCGCGACCGGCCCCGACGGCCAGGAGGTGAAGGTCGCGGTGGACGGGCCCTTCGCGGCCCAGGTCTGGAAGGTGGTGGTGGATCCGCACGTCGGGAAGGTGACCCACCTGCGCGTCCACGCGGGCACCCTGGCCGCGAAGTCCTCGTTCGTCGTCGCGCGGACGGGGAAGACGGAGCGCGTCGGCGACCTGTACGCGGTCCAGGGCAAGGAGCTCAAGGCCGTCCCGTCCGCCGCCGCCGGCGACCTCGTGGCCGTCACCAAGGTCGAGGACCTGCGGGTGGGCGACACGGTCACGGACGGCCGGGCGGCCGTCACGTTCGCGCCCATCGCGTTCCCGCGCCCCGTCGTCTCGCTGGCGGTCGTGCCGAAGAGCCACGCCGACGACGCCAAGCTGCTCCCGGAGCTCCACCGCCTCTCGGAGGCGGATCCGACGTTCGTCCCCGAGCGGGACGCCTCCACCGGCGAGCTCGTCGTGCGCGGGACGAGCCCGCTCCACCTCGAGACCGCGCTCCATCGCCTCGCCCACCGCAAGGTCGAGGTCACCACCCATCCGCCTCGGATCGCCTACCGCGAGACCGTGGGGGCCCTCGGCTCCGGCGAGTACCGGCACAAGAAGCAGTCCGGCGGCCGGGGCCAGTTCGCGGAGGTCCACATGCGCGTCGAGCCGCTGCCGCGCGGCGCGGGCTTCGAGTTCGTGGACGCGATCGTGGGCGGCACGATCCCCCGCCAGTTCATCCCCGCCGTGGAGAAGGGCGTCCGGGACGCCCTCGGCAAGGGGGAGCTCGCCGGGTTCCCGGTGACGGACGTCCGGGCCACGGTGCACTTCGGCAAGTTCCACGAGGTGGACAGCGACGAGCACAGCTTCAAGCTCGCCGGCGCGCACGCGTTCCACGCCGCGTGCATGGCGGGCAAGCCCCTGCTCCTCGAGCCGCTGATCGACGTCGAGATCGACGTCCCGAGCCGCTTCCTCGGCGACGTCTCCGGCGACCTCAACTCCCGCCGGGGGCGCATCCTCGGCGTGGAGAGCAGCGGCGACCACACGCAGCTGCGGGCGCGGGTGCCGATGGCCGAGATGACCACGTACGCCACCGAGCTCCGGTCCCTGACCGCGGGCGAGGGCGAGTTCCGGGCCGAGCTCTCGGCCTACGACCGCGTCCCGCCGCCCCTCGACCAGCAGGTCATCGCGAAGCACAAGAAGGCGGCCGCTCCGGCCTGACCGCCCCGGGGCCGTCGCCCCCCGCGAGCCCGGCCCCGTCGGCCGGGCCCGCGCCGGC
>CAZJJQ010000816.1:0-1882 GCA_964546345.1 uncultured Planctomycetales bacterium | reverse complement strand
CGCCCACCGCCTGCAGCGCGTCGGCGTGGCGGCCCGCGGCGTCGGCGAGGTCGGCCCCGCGCACGAAGGGCTGCGTCGCCCCCTGGAGGCGCACGAGCCGCCCCGGGGCGGCGACGACGTCGACGTCGCCCGACGCGCGCAGCCGCACGACAGTCGCCGCCGAGGCGCAGCCGCGGAGCTGGGTCTCGCCCGCTTCGACGGCGACGGCCCCCTCCTTCGACCCCTTGTCGATGATGAACGCGAACCTGTCGCCGCGCGGCAGCTCGAGCACCAGCGCCTCGGTGGTGTCGCGCACGACCGGGCGCGCGCGCAGGCCCGGGTGCTCCACCACCTCGAGCGCGTCGTCGGGCGCGCCGCCGGGGCCGCTGCCCTGCGCGACGAGCACGTCCGCCCGCGCGCCGGGCGCCGCCCGCGTGACCCTGAACACCCGCGCCTCGCTCACGACCCCTCCACCTCCGGCAGCTCGTTGAGCGCCCCCTCAGGCAGGAGCGTGAGCCGCGTCTTCTGCGAGCCGGCCTTCGACCCGTCGAGGGTGACGGCCACGAGGAGCATCGTCTCGTCCACGCCCACGAGGTCGTCGCGCACCGCGACGCGGTTGTTGGGCACCCACAGCCGCCCGCCCTGGTGGTGCCCGAGCACCGTGGCCGTGTATCGGCGGAAGCCCTCGTTGGCCTGCGCGCAGACCCGCGCGGCCTCGTTGTGGGCGGCCTCGGGGGTGCGGGCCGAGCGCGACTCGATGAAGCGGGGCCGCGGCGGGGCGTCGTCCGACACCCTCGCGCTAGCCTCGGGCGTGAGGAGGAAGCCGTTGGTCACGGTGCGAGCGATCTTCGCCGATGCGGCGTCCCCGCGCGGGGCATCGGCGAAGACGGTCACCTCGGTCGGAACGTCCGCGATGCTCGTCCGCTCGCGGCCCCCGAGGATGTTGGAGGAGGCGACGACGCGGCGGTCCTCGTCGAGGATGCGGGCGAGGTGGAAGAGCGCCTCGCCCGAGGTGCGGGGGCGGTCGACCACCACGGCGGTTCGGCCGGAGTTCTCGGCGGGCGTCGTCCAGACGCGGTACCCGAGCCCCCGCACGATGCGCGACACCACCTGCTGCACCTTCTCGCCGACGCGCGGGTGCTTCACGCGGGTGAGGCTCGTCCGGCTCGCCCTGCGCCCGAAGGCCCCGCGGCGCGGCCGGCGCAACGCGCCGACGCGGGCCTCGGGCGGGATCGATTCGCTCACCTCCGCCACCACGCCGACGCCGCGGTAGAGCGCGTCGAGGGCGTCCCCGAGCTGCCGGCCCGCGAGGGTGAGCGTCGGGTCGGCGTCGAAGCTCACCGCGCCGCCGAGAAGGTCGCGGCCGGAGACCATGAAGTCGGGGCCGTCGCGCCCCTCCTCGTCGCCCACGTCGCGCGTCTCGACGATGCCCGAGAGCACCGCGTCCCCGTCGACAGCGAGCGTGACGAGGTCGCCGCACTTCACGCCGTGGGCGCGGTCGACCAGCACTCCCCACGGCGTCTCGCGCGACGCCTCGCTGTACCAGAAGGAGAGGTTGAAGGCGGCCCCCACCTCGAGCATGGAGAGGTCGACGGTGTAGCGGTCGAAGACGTCGACGCGGCGGGCCTCGGGCCCGACGAAGAGCTCGACGACGGAGGGCTCGAAGGTCGTCACGGCAGCACGGTGAGGGTGCGGCCCGCGCGGACGAGGTCCGCGGCGAGGGCGTTGGCGGCGCGCAGGTCGGCTGAGCGGAAGGGCGTCCCGTAGACCGCGAAGGACAGCTCCGCGACGGTCATCGGGCGCGTGGTGGTGAACACCCTCGCGCGCGCCGGGTCGGGCAGGAGCGCCGCCCGCAGGCGCCCGACGGCCGCCCGCAGCCGCGTCACCGCCGCGCGGGCGCGCC
>CAZJJQ010000815.1:0-1885 GCA_964546345.1 uncultured Planctomycetales bacterium | reverse complement strand
GGGGGCGCCCCGGGGCGCCCGCGCCCCCCGGGGGGGGGGGGGGGGGGCGGGGGGGGCGGGGGGGGGGGGGGGGGGGGGGGGGGTTGGGGGAGGGACCGCCGTGCCCGTCGGCGCGGCCAGCGGGGGCGCAACGTGCGCCGGACCGCCGCCCCACGACGAGGGCGCAGGCGCGGACGCCGCCGCCCGCCCGGGTCGGAGGTGCGCCGGGAGCCCACCGTCGAGGTCGAGGATCGGGTGCGCACGATCGCCGTGCGGGTGGGCGACGTAGTGCACCGGCGGCGGCAGCGGCTCGTCGGCGTGCGAGGGGACGGCAGCGGCGCACACCGCCGTGACCGCCGCCCAGACGGCGCGGACCTGCGCGATTCCGGTGCGCACCCGACCCATGCGTGCATCCTCCACCGACGGGCCTCGACGCGCCGATGGAAACCCGCCCCGAGGGTCGCCCCTGCGGACGGGCGGCCGGATCCAAGCCGCCGGCTCCCCCGCCGATGGGCCTGCGGGGTCGCCCGCGCCGGGGCGCCGACGCGACCGCCGCGCACCGCCTACGCCGGCGACACCGCCAGGCAGGTGAGGTCGTCCGCCTGCGGCACGTTGCCGGTGAAGCCCACGACCGTCGTGGTCAGGCGGTGGACGAGCTCTCCCGGCACGCCCCCGTCCCGGCCCAGCGTCTCGAGGAGGCGCTCGTCGCCGAACCGGTCGCCGCCCGGCCCCACCGCGTCGAGGAAGCCGTCGGTCAGGATCACGAAGGTCTCGCCCGGCGCCAGGGTGCGGCGCGAGGCGCCGTAGGCCTGCCCGGGCACGATGCCAAGGGGCAGGCCGACGCCGTCGTCCCAGCGCGTCACTTCGCCCGTCGCGCTGCGCACGTAGGGCGAGAGGTGACCGGCGTTGCCGAACGTGATCGCGTGCGCCGCGGGCTCGTACACGGCGTAGAGCAGCGTGACGAACATGCCCCGCGTCGAGCGCCGCGCGACGATGTCGTTCACCGCGGCGAGGGTGCCGGCGACGTCGTCGTGGAAGAGGGCCTCGTACCTCACGTCGGAGAGCAGCCGTGCGCCGAACAGCGCCGCCGGCACGCCCTTGCCGCTCACGTCGCCCACGACGAGCCCGATGCGCCCGTCGGGGAAGCGGATCACGTCGTAGAGGTCGCCGCCCACCTGGAGCGCGGGCACCGTCGCGACCGCCCCGGACAGGCCCTCGACCTCCGGGAAGGTGCCGGGGAGGAAGGTCTGCTGGATCTCGGCGGCCGTCTCGAGCTGGCGGCGCATGCGGTCGCGCTCGATCTCCGCCTGCTCGAGCCGCACGCGCTCGAGGGACACGGCGGCCTGCGCGGCGAACGCCTCGACGAGGGGCACGTCGCGCTCGGAGAAGCGCCGCGTGATGGCGTTGCTGTCCACGTAGATGACGCCGAGGATGCCGCGGCCCGTCTTGAGCGCCACGCAGAGGATCGTGCGCAGCGAGAGGTTGATGATGGAGAGGCGCGCGTGGTACGCGTCCGAGGAGGCCGCGTCGTCGATCAGGCGCGTCTCGCCGGTCTCGGCGACCTCCTTCACGACGCTCTCGCTCACGCGGAACTTCGCCGCCTCGAGCGGACGGCCCTTGCGGTCGCGAGCCATCGCGAAGCGCAGGCCCGCCCCCTCCTTGAGCATGAGGAACCCGCGGTCCGCCTTCGTCACGCTCACCAGGCTGTCCACGACGGCGGCGAGCAGCGACTCGGGGTCGCGCTCGGCGTTGATGCGCCGCGACACCTCGAGCAGGAGGCGCATGCCCTCCGCGTCGAGCCGCTGCTCGGCCGGCGTGGGCTCGGGGGCCCGCGCGTCGGGCGTCTTCGGGTCGGGACCGGTGCTCACGCGGGATCTCCGGGGACGCGGGGCGACGGGGCGGCGGG
>CAZJJQ010000814.1:0-1885 GCA_964546345.1 uncultured Planctomycetales bacterium | reverse complement strand
TACGGAGGCGGCGCAAAAACCTCCAATTCCTCTCGTGCGGGCGATGTCGGCCGGGCGTAGCCGTACGGAGGCGGCGCAAGAACCCCCAATTCCTCTCGTGCGGGCGATGTCGGCCGGGTGGCTGAGTCGCGGGGAGATCCCCCCCGACGGAAGGTGCCTCTGCGCGCGAAGATTGGAGGTTCTTGCGCCGCCTCCGTACTGCTAGCCTCCGTACTGCTACCGCCGGCCCGGCGTCAGCGTTTCCAGCCGTGGCGGGCCTTGCGGACCGCCTCCAGGAACGCGGGCGACCACGTCGGCGCGTCGCCCGGCGGCAGGGGGCGCTCCTCGCCGGGATCGGCGGCGCGGTCGTACGCCTCCTCGCGGACGTCGCCCGTGGTGCGGTCGCGCGTCCCGATCCACGTGTGCCGGGCGTCGCGGACCGCGAGGAGATCGAGGTCCACGGGCGTGCCCGTCTCGCGCGGCGTCCGGCGCTCCTCGGCGATCACGGGGCGCCCCGCGTCGCCGGCGATGACGGCGCGCATCGAACGCCCGTCCACGTCGTCGGGGGTGGGGAAGCCCGCGAGGTCGAGCAGCGTGGGCAGGAGATCGGCCGTGGAGACGCTGCCGTCCACCACCACGCCCTCCGGCAGGCCCGGCCCCCGGATCGACATCGGGACGTGGATCAGCTCCCCGTAGAGACGCCGTCCGTGGTGGAGCGTGTCGTGCTCGCCGAAGCCCTCGCCGTGGTCGCCCACGATCGCGACGATCGTGTCGGCGAGCAGGCCGGTCGCCTCGGCGTCGCGCAGGTAGCCGACCAGGGCCCGATCGAGGCGCGCGAGGCCCTTGTCGTAGACCTCGTGGACGGTCTTGACGAACGCGGGCCCCTCGGGGTCCTTGCGGAGCCCCTCCTCGAACCAGCGCGTCACCTTGCGCATGCGCTCGAGGCCCGGCGCGGTCTCGAAGATCACCGAGCGCGTCTCGTGCTCGAGCAGGAAGCGCCGCACGAGCGAGCGGTTCCCCGTGGCCTCCGCCTCCGCGTCCACGGCGGCGAGGTCCACGGGCGGCGGGGGCGGCGGCGGCTTCCCCTCGCGCGGCGGCGGGGCCATGTAGGGGTCGTGGGCCTCGTAGGTGTGGATCAGCACGAACCAGGGGGCGATCTCGGCGAGGTGGCGCTGGCTCGAGACGAGCAGGTCCGCCGCCCGGTAGAAGGAGAACTGCGTCTGGACGTGCTCGAAGCCCTGGAGCATGCCGTTCTCGGGGCCCACCCAGCCGCCGCCGACGAACGCGGCGTTGCGATAGCCCTGGCGGTCGAGGATCTCCGCGAGCGTCGTCACGGCGGGCACGAGGCGGAGGTCGGGCGACAGCTCCTGCGCGCCGTGGCTCGTGGGCACGAGCCCCGTGAGGATCGACGCCACCGACGGCGCGGTCCACGGGGCCGTCGCGGTCGCCTGGCGGAACACGACGCCGCGGGCCATCTCCTGCGACAGGAGCGGCATGACCGGGGCGCCCTTCGCCCAGGGCGCGAGCGCGTCGGCGCGCAGGGTGTCCACGCAGATCAGCAGGATGTTCTTCGGGTGCCGGGGGCGCGGGAACGCCTGGCGGGGTGTGCCGTCGGCGGCGTAGCGGACGTGCGTGACGCGGGCGCCGGGGGGCGCCGGGGGCGAGGAGGGCGGCGCGTCACCGCCGCAGCCCGGCCCCGTCAGCGCGAGCGCGCCCAGGACCAGGACGGCGAGGGTCCGACGGGCGCGGGGACGGGGGGGGCTCATGCGCCGCGAGCGTACCGCCTCCCGACAGGGCCGTCCCCCGCCGCCCCCTCGATCGGCCCACCCTTCGAGCTCAGGGAGTGTGAAGAATCGCCATCGGGACGTACGGGCTCGCTTTCGGGGCTCGTGCCGCGCGGCGGCGC
>CAZJJQ010000813.1:0-1888 GCA_964546345.1 uncultured Planctomycetales bacterium | reverse complement strand
GAGGTGGCTTACCATGATCGAGTGCCCCTGTGCCGCAAGCGCCCGAACTGATGCTTGCGACGCTCCCCGTACGCAAGACGTGTCGAGCACGATGCGCCGCCCGGCCCGCTTGTTCTTGCCCGGAGACGTCACACAGGTTGCACCTCGTGGCCAACGAGAGCCGCAACTTCGTCTCGGATCGACGGTAGGTGAACCGCGACCGACGCGGCCCACGTCGCGCAGCGGCCGACGCACGCGGACTCTTTCACGACGCTACCAACCTGTATCCCAACGAGGTCGCCGTTCTCGTCGAAGGCAGGTCCCCCAGACATCCCTTCGTTGAGGGGGTGCTCGAACACCATCCTCCAATCTTCGAGGCGAAGCCGGTGAGTGTCAAGGTTGTTGTCCGAAAAAGTCCTCATGATACGGGGGTAGCGATTGGGTGAGTGCGGACCTCCTGCTTGATGGGATTGAGGTAGACGGGGCCGATGGGCGTCCAGTTGCGGGTGCGGCCCGACCAGCGGCCGGGGAGGCGGACCTTGGCCTTGGTGTAGGTAGTGTGTCGGGCTGCGAGGATGGCCTTGTCGCGGCCGGCGTGGCGGTCGTTCGGCGTCACGTACCGAATGCCGCTGTGGAGGTGCTCGCCGTTGTACCAGGCGACGAATCCGGCGACCCAGGCGCGCGCCTCCTCGAGGCTCGCGAAGGGCTTGCGCGGGTAGCCAGGGCGGTACTTGAGAGTCCGGAAGAGCGCCTCGGCGAAGGGGTTGTCGTCGCTCACCGCGGGGCGGCTGAAGGAGGCCACGACGCCGAGGCGCTGGAGCGTGGTGAGCATCGTGGAGCCCTTCATGGGGCCGCCGTTGTCGGCGTGGAGGACGAGCTTTCCGGGGTCGACCTCTTCCTCGCCGGTCGCCCGCTTGACGAGCTCGGCGGCCTTCTCCGCGGACTCCTCGGCCTCCACGGTCCAACCGACGACTTTCCGGCTGTACACGTCCACCGCGAGGTACAGGTAGAAGAAGGTCCCGCGCACGGCCGCGCGGAGGTAGGTGATGTCCCAGGACCAGACCTGGTTCGGCGCACTGGCGACGTGCTCCTTCGGCCGGTAGGGCTTGGCAGGCCGGTCGTGTCCCCGGTGCGCGAGCATTCCTTCCTCCTGGAGCACCCGGTAGAACGTCGACTCGCTCGCGACGTAGTCGCCGCGGTCCGCGAGGAGGGGGACGATCTGCCGGGGCGACAGGTTGCGGAACTCGGGCGACGTCGCCACGGCGACCACGGCGGCGCGCTCGTCGGCGTCGAGTCGGTTGGGGGGAGGCGTCTTGGGGCCGGCGCGGCGGTCTTCGCCCACGTCCTGGGCGCGCCACCGAGCCAGGGTCCGGGCGGCGATGCCGATGGCGTCGCCAGCGCGCTCCTCGCGAGCGCCGGCGGTCACGGCTTCATCGACGAGCGACAGGATCATTCTCCGTTCTTCCCCTCCGTGTCGTCGTCCTCGTCCCCCCACAACGCTTGCACTTTTTTTTGGAGCACGAGGAGCGCGGCGGCCTCCGCCAGCGCCTTGTCCTTGCGCCGTAGCTCCTTCTCGAGCGACCGGAGCTTGCGCTGCTCGCGCCGCGTTCCCGGCGCCGGAGGGGCGAGGCCCTCGAGCGCCGCGGTCCGCCACTCCTGCAGCGTCGCCTCGTGGAGGCCCTCCCGCCGCAGGAACGCCCCGAGCTCCTCGTTCGACAGCCCCGACGCTTGGACGACTGCCCGGAGGCGCTCCTCCGGGGTCCAGTCCTCGGGTCGCCGACTGTGCTGGTCCAACTTCTTCGGGGTGGGCTTCGCCATGACCTCGAGCCTACCTCCGGCTGCGCGCAGCCACCTCGAAAGTGTCGGCTGGGGGATACCCATCTCGGCGGAGAGCGCCGACGCGCTACGC
>CAZJJQ010000812.1:0-1892 GCA_964546345.1 uncultured Planctomycetales bacterium | reverse complement strand
CCCGGCCTTGCGCGAGCCTCCGAAATCGAGCCCGATCGGTCGGGAGCGCATCTCCGCCGCATCGGGGCGGCCCGTGACGACTTCGACGACTTCTTCACGGTCGCTCCGCGGCCAGGCGGCGGTCGAGCCGCCAGAAGAGCGTCAGACCGAGGGCGAGCATCCCGGCCTCGACGAGGATCGCGGGCCGGAAGGACCAGCGGTCCGAGATCTCGGCGAACAGCCACGTGCCGAGGATGCTCACCTTCACGGTGACGCCGTAGAGGCCGAAGTAGGCGCCCTGGCGCTCGGGCGGCGCGAGCCGCAGGAGCAGCTGGCGGCCGATGCTCCAGATGGCGGCGGTGGCGACGCCGCCGCCGATCACGAGGCCGATGCGCGGCACCCAGCGCCCGGGGAAGAACGCGACCCCGAGGAGCGCCGCGACGAGCCCGAGCCCCGTGACGAGGTAGAGCCGCGTCGGCGAGCGGCGGTCGGCGAGGCGCCCGAGGACGAGGCCGCCGACGAGCGCCGTGACGGAGAGCGCGATGACGACGACGCCCGTCTGGTCCTTCGTCAGGCCCTCGCCCTTCTCGTAGTAGTACGCCGCGTACTGGATCAGCGTGTTCGTCACGTCCACGCAGACGAAGTTCGCGAGGAGGAAGAGCCCGAGGAGCGGCCGCCCGCGCAGGTCGCGGAGCGTGTCGAGCAGGACGGTGCCCGAGGGCTTCCCCCCCCGCGCCCCCCCCTTCCCGGACGGGGTCGCGTCGTGGGGCTCCCGCGGCGCGTCCTTCACGAAGAGCCACAGGGGGATCGTCCCGAGCGTCATGAGCACGGCGGACACGAGGAAGGTGCCGGGGATGCCGAGCGAGGTGTCCTTCACGCGCAGCGCGATGAGCACGGCGACGGGGATGCCGAGGTAGCCGAGCCCCGTGCCGAGGCCGGAGACCCAGCCGCGGCGGTGCGGGGGCGCGACCGCGGGCAGCAGCGCGTTGTAGAAGGTGAGCGCCGCCTGGTAGCCGAACAGGGACACGGCGTAGCAGAGCAGCGCGGGCCACAGGCCGAGGGGCCCGAGGAAGCAGAGCGCGGCGCTCGCGAGCACGCAGACCCAGGTGCTCACGTCGAGGCCGGGGCGCGCGCGGCCCGTGCGGTCCACGACGGCGCCGAGCCAGGGCGAGACGAGCCCGGAGAGGAGGAGCGTGATCGCGGTCGCGCGCCCGAGGGGCGCGGCGTCGCCGTAGCGGCCCTCGAGGTAGGAGGGCAGGAAGAGGGTGACCACGATCGCGCTGTAGATCGTGTTGGCGAGGTCGTAGAGCGCCCAGGAGACGATGGCGCGGCGGTCGCCGTCGGGGGCGGCGGCGGGGACGTCGGGGAGGCCGGGGACGGGAGGAGGCGTCATCGCTTCAGGGGGTGGGTGAGCCAGGCGAGGAGGATCCCGACCGTCAGCACCGCGAGCACGATGAGGAGGCAGCTGCCCGTGCGGGGCGGGGTGGGCGCGACGAGGCCCTGGCCGAGGTCCTCCTCGAGGAACTCCTCGTAGCGTTCGTCGTCGAGGTGGGTCTCGAGGTCGAGCTCCTGGGTCTCGGTCTCGGCGTCGTCCTGCCAGCCGGTCCTCGCGTCGGCCCCGCACGCGCGGCACGAGAGCGCGCCCTCGGCCACGGGCTCGCCGCAGGCCGGGCAGGGAGCGGTGTCCTTCCGGCGCGGCCGCGACTTGGGCGCGGCCTACGCGCCGACCGCGAGGGCGGAGGCGGGCAGGAACCGGTGCCAGGCGGGACGCGCGCGCACGGAGGCGGGATCGAGCCCGCCCGGCCACCGCGGCGCCACGGGCGTGCGCTCGAGGATGAGGTTGATCTCGTGCGCGAGGCGGTTCGCCTTGCGCGTGTTGCAGGGGCGGCAGGCGGTCACGCAGTTCTCCCACG
>CAZJJQ010000811.1:0-1892 GCA_964546345.1 uncultured Planctomycetales bacterium | reverse complement strand
CCTCGTGGCGACGCGGCCGACGGCGGTCAACCTCGCGTGGGCCGTCGAACGCGTGCGGACCGCCGTGGCGGGGCTCCCGCCGGAGGGCCGCGCCGCGGCCGCGCGGGCCGTGGCGGACGCGATGGCCGAGGAGGACGTCGAGACGAACCGCGCGATCGGCGCGCACGGAGCCGCGTGGATCCTCGGGCGCCGGCCGGGACCGTACGCGCCGGGACGGCCGCTCGCGATCCTGACGCACTGCAACGCGGGCTGGCTCGCCACCGTGGACGGCGGGACGGCCCTCGCGCCGGTCTATCGCCTGCACGACCAGGGGGTGCCCGTCCACGTCTGGGTGGACGAGACGCGTCCGCGCAACCAGGGCGCGCGGCTGACCGCGTGGGAGCTGTCCGAGCACGGGGTGCCGTGCACCCTCGTGACGGACAACGCGGGCGGACACCTCTGCCAGCGCGGGCTCGTGGACCTCTGCATCGTCGGCGCCGACCGCGTCACCGCCCGGGGCGACGTCGCGAACAAGATCGGGACGTACCTGAAGGCGCTCGCCGCCGCGGCGCACGACGTGCCGTTCCTGGTGGCCGTGCCGTCGAGCACCATCGACCCGCGCCTCGTGGACGGCGTGGCGTCGATCCCCATCGAGCGGCGCGATGCACGCGAGGTGACGCACGTGGAGGGGGCCCTCGAGGACGGAAGCAGCGCGACCGTGCGGGTCGCGCCCGCGGGCGTACGCGGCGAGAACCCCGCCTTCGACGTGACGCCGGCGCGGCTCGTCTCCGGCCTCGTCACCGAGCGCGGCGTCGTGGCGGCGACGGCGGAGGCGATCCGGGCGGCCTTCCCCGAGCGCTTCCCGCCGGGCACGGGGAGGGCGTGACCGTGGGCCTCGCCCACCTCGCCCTGCGCCGCGAGATCGTCGCGACCGCGCGGCGGATGAACGCCGTCATCGGCAACCCGGGGACCTCGGGCAACGTGAGCGCCCGCGCCGGGAGGGGCTTCCTCGTCACGCCCTCGGGCTTCCCCTACGACGAGATGACGCCGGGCGACGTCGTGGCCATGGACTTCGCGGGGAAGGCGACGGGGCGGCACGCGCCCTCCACGGAGTGGCCGTTCCACGCCGCGATCCTGTCCGCGCGGCCCGAGGTGGGGGCCGTCGTCCACCTGCACTCGCCGGCCGCGACCGCGCTTGCCTGCCTGCGCCTCGATCTCCCGGCGTTCCACTACATGGTGGCCGTGGCGGGCGGCGACTCCATCCGCTGCGCGCCGTACGCCACGTACGGGACGGACGCGCTCGCCCGCCATGCGGTGACGGCGCTACAGGGGCGCACCGCGTGCCTGCTCGCCAACCACGGCCAGATCGCCGTGGGGCCGACGCTCTCCCGCGCGTTCGCCGTCGCGGCCGAGGTCGAGCACCTCTGCGGCGTGTACCTGCGCGCACGGGCCGTCGGCGAGCCCGCGCGGCTGACCCCCGGGGAGATGGCGGAGGCGCTCGCGAAGTTCGCGACCTACGGGCGGAGGCTCCCCGCCCCCCGGACCCTGCGCCGTCCGGCACCATGATCGTCCGGCCTCGCCCGGCGCCTCGTGCCGTGGGGCCGGCTCTCGGGGCGGGGGCGCTCCGTGCTGCGTTCGGGAAGCGGGCGCACGCCCGCCTGGAACAGGAGCTTCGATGAACGTTTCGCGACGCATCCTCGTGGCCCTCTGGGTGTCCGCCGCCCTCGCGGCCGGCCTTCTGGCGACGGGGACGATCCCATCCCCGTTCGCGGGCTCGCGGGGCGAGGCTCCGCCCTCCCCGGAGGCTCCCGGCGAGCTCGGCGCGGACGGCCGGCCCCTTCCCAAGGGCCTCGAGGCAGCGGGGCGGCGTCCCGGCGGCACCGGCGCGGAGGCGCTGCCGGAGCCCGCGGCGC
>CAZJJQ010000810.1:0-1900 GCA_964546345.1 uncultured Planctomycetales bacterium | reverse complement strand
CGGCGTCCGCGCGCGTCGCCGACGTCAGCCTCGTGCAGGCCCTCCGCACGGCGTCGATCGGCGAGGCGCCGCTCGCGCAGGCCGCCGAGCAGCGCCTCCAGAAGGCGAGCCCGGCCTCCCTGGTCGTCGCGTCGCGCACCCTGCTGCTCGACCGCGATCCCGCGGTGCGCCGCGCCGCGTGTCGTCGCCTCGCGACCCTCGGCGACGAGAGCGCCCTGCGCCCCCTGATCCTGTCCGGCGTCCGCGACAAGGACCCGGAGGTGCGCCGGGAGGCGGTGCTCGCGGCGGCGTCCTTCGGCAACGACGACACGGCGGTGCCGTTCGTGCGAGCCCTCGGCTCGGAGCACCCGGGCATCGTCGCCAACGCCGCGCGCGCGCTGGCGCTGCTCGGCGACCCGCGCGCCGTCGTCCATCTCGTCAAGCGCATCTCGGGGCACGGGTCGTCTCCCCGCGTCGTGCTCGAGTCCCTGACGAAGCTCAGCTACGTGCGCGACTACGACGTGGAGATCGCGCAGGCGAGCAACATCGCGAACCCCGTGATCGGGACGGCGGTGGACGGCATCGTGCTCGACATGCACGTGCTCGACGCCTCCATCGAGCGCACCGTGGTCGAGACCGTCCTCGTGGACGCCTTCAACGCCCTCGCCGGGGCCAACGCGAAGGACGCCGCGGACGTGGTGGCCTGGGCCCGCGCGCATCCGACCACCCTCACCGACTTCCCGAAGGAGCCCGAGGGGGGGCGGAAGCCGACCCGCCCGCGCACCGACCCGCCGCGGTAGGTCGTACTGCTACTCCTCGGCGTCGGTCTCCGGGACCTCCGTCCAGCCGTCCCCAGGGTCGAACGCGCTCATCGCGGCGACGAGCTCGCGGGTGGTCGGCCCCAGGTCCTTCTGGAACACCTTGCCGTGGTGGCTGACGAGGAACGTCATCACGCCCGTGACGCGATACTCCGCCGGCGCGGCCACCAGGGCGAACCCGGCGATCATGTTGCCGTTGATCACGTAGCCGTAGGCGCCGCCGGGCGCGTGGGCCCCCTGCGCCTCGAGGATCGACCACCGGTAGCCGCCGTACGGTGCCGCCTCCGAGGACACGTCGCCGATCGTCGAGAGCGCGAGGCCCAACGGGCTCGGCTCGACGTTCTCGCCCGCCGTCGTCTCCCAGTAGAGCCCGTCCTGCGTCCCGGGCGTGCTGGCGACGCGCCGTGCGTACTCGCGCACGCCGTCGCCGTCGCGGTCCTTCGCGGCGTACTCCACCTGCATCTCGAGGTACTGACGGCAGAGGCCGATGGCCTCGAGCTCGTTGCGTCCCACCCGGCGCGCGAGCAGCTCGGCCCGGCCGGCCGCGGCGTCGAAGCGCCACGCGCCCTCGACGCGCACGACGGGGATCGCCAGCGGGTACCGCTCGGGGCCGACCTCGACCCGGAGTCGTCCCTCGGCCTCCTGCGCCCGATCGAAGGTCCACGCCGTCCGGGCCAGGCCCGCGAGCCGCCGGCGCTCCTCCGCGACGCGCGGGTCCTTGCCGTTCGGGACCAGGTCGGCCCCCTCCGAGCCGAGCAGCGCAGCCAGCTCGGCATCGTCGTTCCGCTCACTCGCGTCGATCCACGCGAGCACCGCCAGGGACGGCTTTGCGAAGGTGCGCGGCGGCGTCGGTGCGATGGGGGGCGGGTCGTCCCCCGCACGGGCGGCCCGGCCCGGGGTGAGCGATCCGACCCCCACGAGGGCGACCGCGAGGAGGAGAGGCGTGAAGCGCTGGAGGACGTGGAAGGCTCGCATGGCGTTCCTCATGGAAGTCGGAGGTGGGGAAGGGCGGCCCCTGCCCGGCGCTCAGGGGTTGTGAGGAAATCGTCGAACGCGTCCCGCTCCCCCCCGATGCGGGGGAGATGCGCTCCCGACCGATCGGG
>CAZJJQ010000809.1:0-1904 GCA_964546345.1 uncultured Planctomycetales bacterium | reverse complement strand
GGCGGGCGCTGACCCGCGCCCCCTGCGCGGCCTCCCCGCGCCGCCATGGCGCACGGGGGCGAGGTGCGCCTCCGGCGGCTGGAAGGCCCTGCCTCGTCCGCGCCGGCCGTAGCCCCGCGGGGGAGCGCCCCGATCGTCGGGCTCCGGCCCCTTCGGGCAGGATCGACGGCGCCCGGGGGGAGGGGTACATTCCCCCGTCCATGCTGCGCAACATGCTCCGTTCCAAGATCCACCGCGCCCACGTGACCGAGGCCGACCTCAACTACGTCGGCAGCGTCACCCTCGACAGGGATCTCCTCGACGCCGCGGGCCTGCTCGAGCACGAGAAGGTGCTCGTGGTGAACGTGAACAACGGCGAGCGCTTCGAGACCTACACGCTCGAGGGCAAGCGGGGCTCGGGCATCGTGTGCATGAACGGCGCGTGCGCGCGCCTGGTCCACGTGGGGGACATCGTCCTGATCATGTCGTTCACCTGGGTGGAGGAGGCCGAGGCGAAGGCCCTGCGGCCCACCCTCGTGTTCGTGGACGGGAAGAACCGGGTCGTGCCCGCCCCGAAGGCGTGATCGTCCGCGGGCTCGCGTTCGCGAAGCTCAACCTCTACCTGGAGGTGGTCGGGAAGCGCCCCGACGGCTACCACGAGCTCGCGACCCTGTTCCAGACGGTGGAGTGGGGCGACGACGTCGAGGTCGAGCGGACCGGGTCGCCGGGGGTCGTGTGCACCGTCGTCGGCGCGGACGACCTGCCGGTGGACGAGCGCAATCTCGCGGTGCGTGCCGCCTCCGCCTGGCTCCTGGCCTCGGGCGCCGGCGGCGGCGTGCGCATCCTCCTCCGCAAGCGCATCCCGCTCGGGGGCGGCCTCGGAGGCGGGTCGAGCGACGCCGCGACGGTGCTCCGCGGGCTCGAGCGCCTCGCGGACGGGGAGCGGGCGGCGTCGAGAACGGGGGGGGCGGCGGGGGCCGGCGCGTCGCCGCCGCGGCCGCTGGGCCCGGAGGGGCTGCTGACGATCGCGCGCGCGCTCGGCGCCGACGTGCCGTTCCTTCTCGAGGGGGGCACCGCCACGGCGACCGGCCGCGGTGACCACTTCCTCCCCGAGCCGGACCGTCCTCCGGTCGAGGTGGTGCTGGTGATGCCGCCCTTCGGGACCGACACCGGCCGGGTGTTCGCGCGCTGCGCCGAACGCCTGCGACGCGCGCCGCCAGCAGGGCTCTCCCGCGCCCGCGCGGCGCTCGCCTCGGGCGAGCCCGCCGCGATCCGCGCCGCGCACCACAACGACCTGGCCGAGGCGGCGATGCGCGCCTATCCCGAGCTCCTGGCCTTCACGAGCCGCTGCGAGCGCGCGTTGGGTCGCCCGCCGTGCCTGACGGGCTCCGGCAGCACCCTGTTCGACGTGCCCGACGAAGGCGAGACCGCGGAGGTCGTGGCGCGCCTGCGCGGGCTGCCCGGTCGTGTCGAGGTCGTCGTCACGGGACGGGACGCGTCCGGCGACACGATCCGGGCCTGACCCCCCGCGCCCCCCTCGTGCCCGGCCGACCGGTGCCCGAATCCCCAAGGCTCCGTTCCCACGGGACCGTACCCTTCGTCCATGTCCCCCGCGGACCTCCCGAGCGAGCCGCGACCGACGCCGGCGCGCATGGCCGCGCGGCACGTGCTGATCGCCGCGCCCGCCGCGGGGGCCCGCCTCGCGCTCGACGACCCCGAACGCTACGTCGCGGCCGACCTCGTCGAGCTGCGGCTCGACCTGCTGCCGATGGACACGTCGCCGCGCGCGTTCGCGGAGGCCGTGGCTCTGCCGGTGCTCGTCACCCTGCGCAGCCGCGCGGAGGGCGGCGCGTTCGAAGGGACGCCCCACCAGGCCGCGGCGCGGCTCGTGGCCGCGAGCGAAGGGTTGCCCGCGGGCTCCTGGG
>CAZJJQ010000808.1:0-1909 GCA_964546345.1 uncultured Planctomycetales bacterium | reverse complement strand
GACGCTCCCTCGATCCAGCGCCTCGTGAACGCGTGCAACGGCGCCTACGACGGGCCGGTGACGTCCCTCGCCGGGGAGGCCTGGAAGCTGGCCGTGGTCACGGTGGTGCCCGCGGCAGACGAGGCCGTCCCGCCCGGCACCGTCGTCCTCGCCGACCCCGCGGGGGGTCTGCTGGTGGCGTGCCGTGGAGGCACGCGCCTCCGTCTCGACGTCGTCGCGACCCGCGAGGGGACGCTCACCGGCGCACACCTCGTGGCGCTCGGGCTCGCCGCCGGCGCGCGGTTCGACCCCCTGCCGCCCACGCTGCCGGCGCAGGCCTGAAAGCCTGTGAGGTAATCGAAGATCTCGTTTCGTCCGAACGGGTGGGACAGGGAGGATCCCTCCATGTCCCACCCGAACGCGCCGGATCCTGATTCGCCGAAGTCTGGTCGTGAGCCCGGGCCCGTGGGAGAAGCACGGCTCCAACGAGCTCGACGGGACCAGTTGGGGTGGCAGCCCGTGGATCTGGACGGGCTGATCCCGTCCGACCACCGGGCGCGGGCCGTGTGGGACTACGTGATGGAGTTGGACCTGTCGGCGTTCCGTGCGGGCATCCGCGCCGTGGAGGGGCACGCCGGGCGGCCTGCGATCGATCCGGCCATCCTCCTCGCGCTCTGGCTGTACGCGACGTTGGAAGGCGTGGGGAGCGCCCGGGCGCTGGACCGCCTGTGTGAGGAGCATCATGCCTACCGGTGGCTGTGCGGGGGGGTGACGGTGAACTACCACGCGCTGGCCGACTTCCGGGTCGCGCATGGCCGGGCCTTGGACCAACTGCTCAGCCAGAGCGCCGGGGCGTTGATGGCGGAGGGGCTGGTCAAGCTGCGCCGGGTGGCACAGGACGGCATGCGCGTGCGGGCGAGCGCCTCGGCACCCTCGTTCCGGCGCAAGTCCACGCTGCGGGAGTGCGTCCGGGCGGCCCAGGAGCAGGTCGAGCGCCTGCGGCGGGAACTCGACACGGACCCCGCGGCGACGACGCGGCGCCAGGACGCGGCGAAGCGCCGGGCGGCCCAGGAACGGCTGGCGCGGGTCAAGCGTGCGATCAAGGCCGCGAAGGAAGCCGAGGCCCGTCAGGCCGAGGCTGAGAAGAAGAAGGGCAGACCGGCCGCGGAGGAGGCCCGTGCCTCCACGACGGATCCCGACGCGCGCGTGATGCGGATGGCCGATGGCGGGTTCCGCCCGGCCTACAACGCCCAGTTCGCCACGGACACGGACTCGCAGGTGATCGTGGGCGTGGAGGTCACGACCCGCGGCAACGACACGCGCGAGATGACGCCCATGGTCGAGCAGGTGCGACGGCGCTATCAACGCACGCCCCGCCAATGGCTGGCCGACGGCGGGTACCTCGAGCACGGCGACATCGAGAGCCTCTCGAGGATGGGGACGGAGGCGTTCGTTCCGCCGATGAAGAAGAAGCTCTCGCGACGACCTGCATACCGGCCGTGGAGGAAGGTGGGGCCCGGGGTGGCGGCGTGGCGCCGGAGGATGGAGACGGAGCAGGGCATGGCCATCTACCGCGAGCGCCCCGGCGCCGCCGAATGCGTCAATGCCCAGGCGAGGAACCGAGGGCTCTCGCGGCTGCTGGTTCGCGGGCGCGAGAAGGTACGCGCGGTGCTGCTCTGGTTCGCCCTCGCTCACAACCTGCTGCGGTCCACCCGGCTACGAGGAGCGACATAGCGGACGACCCGAGCGCGGGAGGCGGCCCCGGACGCGCAGACCGCAGGGCCGGGAGACGAGGCGCCCGAGGCTGGAGGGCCCTGCCCGGGGATGCGACACCCAGGACGGGGTACTGCGCCCCGCCGAGGCGATTGACTCACACGCCTTGAGAGGGTGTGAAGTTCTCGCCATCGGGAGCGCACGGGCTGCTCGCTGA
>CAZJJQ010000807.1:0-1910 GCA_964546345.1 uncultured Planctomycetales bacterium | reverse complement strand
GAGGTCGAGAACACGATCCCGTCCTTCGACCGCGCGCTCGCCGACGGCGCCAACGCGATCGAGACCGACTTCTGCATGACGCAGGACGGACGGGCCGTCGTGTGGCACGACTGGGACCCCGACGAGACCGTGGCCTTCGGCCGGCAGGCCGGCGCCGAGCTCGAGGTGCTGTGTCGGCCGGCGGTCCCGCCGCCCGGGGACCCGTATCGACGGCCGGTGGACCGGCTGACCCTCGAGGAGCTCCGCGAGCGCTACGGCTACGCGAGGGTGGACGAGGAGGCGACGGTCCCGGCGCACATCCCCACGCTCGAGGAGTTCGTGGCGTGGGCCGCCCTGCAGGGCGAACGGTTGAAGGGCGTCTTCGTGGATCTGAAGATCCCCCCGGAGCGGAGGGTGCTCGTGGAGCCGTTCCTGGCTGCGCTGCGCGCCGCGCTGGTGCGGGAGCGTCCGTCGGCGACCTTCGTGGTGGGGACGCCCCACCTGTCGGTGCTCCAGGAGGTGCGCCGCCTGGCCCCCGACCTCGACCGGACCTTCGACGTCGAGATCAAGCCGGGGATCCCGCCCGACCCCGAGGATCACCGCTACAGCGCCGTCGCGCCGGCGGTGCGCCAGGGGAACACCCACGCGAGCATGGGACGCCCCCGCTTCACGCTCGGGGGGTGGGGCGTCTACTTCCGCGCGCTCCGCCGCGACCTCGGCGACCTGGCGATCCACGACGAGGCGACGTCGCGCCCGCATCCGAAGCGCCTCCTGTGCTGGACGATCAACCGGCCCCGGGAGCTCCGTCGCCTGTTGCGGATCGGGGTCCACGGCATCCTGACCGACGCACCGGCCCTCCTCCGCCGCGAGCACGCGGTGGAGTGGGCCGCCCAGGAGGCGGAGCGGGCGAAGCGGGGCTGATCCCGCCGGCGCCCCTCAGGCCTTCCTGGCCGGCGTCTGGTCGCGGCGCCAATCCTGGATGGCCGCGAAGAAGTGCTCGGTGAAGGGCTCGATCTCGTGGGCGGGGAACAGGGCCGCGACCTTGCGCCGCACGATGTCCTTCGCGAGCGGGGTGCCGAAGAACTCCCAGGCCACCTCGTCCACGTGCGGGAGCTGCTTCGCGCAGAACTCGGAGAACCTCTCCTCGTCGAGGCGCTTCCGGGCGATCTCGCCGTACCGCCGCAGCTTCTCGCGGAAGGGCGCGTCGGTGCGTGCGACCTCGAAGAAGGGCTCCCAGTCGAGGTTCGGGCGCTTCTTGCGCCGGGTGGCGGCGCAGAACAGGGCCCACTTCACGTAGGCCTTCACGAGCCAGGGGAAGTGGTAGTGCAGCGACGTCACCTGGCTGTCGGGGCACGCGTTCGCGAAGTCGATGGGCAGGTACACGCCGTCCTGGCGGAGGGCCTCGCACGAGTTGAAGTCCCAGCCGAAGAAGGCGTTGATCGTGAGCGTCATGTCGCGCAGGAGCGCGTGGTCCTCGTCGGACAGGCCCGCGGGCCCCGCGACGTAGCGGGCGTGGAGGGGCGCCGACGCGTCGTACTTGAAGGCCGTGAACTGCGGCCCCATGCCGAGCCCCCGGACGAAGAGGTCGAAGGGCGCGACGGCCTTCTGCAGGTGCATCACCCGCGTGCCGCTCTTCTCGTAGGCGGCGCGGAGCGCGGCCTCGTCGTCGATCTTGCTCACGCCGACCCAGGCGCCCCCGTCGTAGGGCTTCATGAACAGCGGGTAGCCGATCCTCCGGCCCAGCGCCCCGAGGTCGAACAGGCGCGCGTAGCGCTGCAGGGTGACCTGGAGGTCGTCCTTGGGCTCGTAGGACTTCGGCGGCACGAGGCAGGTGGGCGGGACGGGGAAGCCGAGCCGCATCATCGCGGCGTAGGTGGTGTGCTTCTCCATGCTCTGGATCGACCACGGGTTGTTGAGCACGTACGTGTCGT
>CAZJJQ010000806.1:0-1911 GCA_964546345.1 uncultured Planctomycetales bacterium | reverse complement strand
GAGCCGATCCCGAACTCGAAGGACCGCGTCGCCCCGGGCGTCGAGATCCTCGGCGACGGCAAGCAGGCGGTCTACGCGGGCGGCCTCCACCCGGACACGGGCGCCGTCTACATGTGGGAGATCGAACCCGGGCCCGAGCTCCCGCCGTTCCCCGCGGACGTTGCCGCTGCTCTGCGGGCGGCGAAGGCCCCGAAGGTCGAACGGCCGCCGCTGCGTGTCCTGCCGTCCGAGCACCCGGGCCTCACCGCCTACGGGCGGCGCGCGATCCAGCTCGAACTCCGCCGCGTCCGCGAGGCCCCGGAGGGGCGCCGCAACGACGAACTCAACGTCGCGGCCTACAACCTCGGCCAACTCCACGCGGGCGGCGAGATCCCCGAGGTCCAGGACGACCTGCTCGCGGCGGCGCTCGAGGTGGGGCTCTCGACGGCCGAGGCCGAGAAGACGATCCGCAGCGGTTGGGGCGCGGGTCTCAGGGAACCGCGCAAGGCGCCGCCGCGAGCCCCGCGCCCGGGGCCGCCGCCGGCTCGGCGCCCGGCGAAGGGTGGCGTCGTCGCGGAGCCCGGGGTTCTATGCACCGACCTCGGCAACGCGCGTCGGCTCGTCCGGCTCCACGGGCAGGACCTGCGGTTCACGGGGGCCATGGGGTGGCTCGTCTGGGACGGGCGCCGCTGGCGCCGCGACGAGACGGGGGAGGCGGAGCGCCGCGCGAAGGACGCCGTCCGTGCCATCTGGGACGAAATCCGCGGCGAGGATCCCGACGACGACGAGCGCGTGACGAAGTGGGCGGTCAAGAGCCAGGGGGCGGCCCGCATCGAGGCGATGCTGAAGCTCGCGCGATCCGAACCCGAGCTCTCGACGCGCGACGAGGAGTTCGACCGCGACGCCTGGCTCCTGAACGTGCTCAACGGCACGATCGATCTCCGGACGGGAGAGCTGCGGCCGCACCGCCGCGAGGACCTCCTCACGAAGCTCGTGCCCGTCGCGTACGACCCGGCGGCGACGGCGCCGCGCTGGCTGGCCTTCCTCGAGCAGGTCCAGCCGGACCCCGACGCCCGCGGGTTCCTCGCCCGCTACGCCGGCTACTGCCTGACCGGCGAGATGGGGGAGCAGGTGTTCGCCGTCCACCACGGCGGCGGGAGCAACGGGAAGGGCGTCTACTCGGACACGCTCCTCGCGGTGTTCGGGGACTACGCGAGCGTGACGCCGTACGCCACGTTCGTGCAGCGGCGCCCCGACGCCCCGACGAACGACCTGGCGGCGCTTCGCGGCGCTCGCCTCGTGGTCGCGTCGGAGCCGAACGAGGGCATGCGCCTCGACGAAGGGGCGGTGAAGTCGATCACGGGCGAGGATCCGGTCTCGGCCCGGTTCCACTACCGCGAGTTCTTCACCTACCGCCCGACCTGCAAGCTGATCCTCACGGGCAACCACCGGCCGCGGATCCGCGGCACGGACCACGCGATGTGGCGCCGGGTCCTGCTCGTTCCGTGGCCCGTGACGGTCACGAAGCCCGACAAGGACCTGCGGCGGCGCCTGCGGGAGGAACTGCCCGGGATCCTCCGGTGGATCGTCGAGGGCTGTCTCGCCTGGCAGCGCGATGGGCTGCGCCCGCCGGCGGTCGTCCGGGCGGCGGTCGACGAGTACCGCGAGGCCGAGGACCACGTCGGGCGGTTCATCGCCGACCGGTGCGCGCTGGGGTCCGACCTCGTAGTGTCGGCGAAGGACCTGCGGGCCAGCTACGAGCTGTGGGTTGAGAGCGAGGGCGAGGAGGCGTTCTCGGCGAAGGCGCTCGGGGCGCGCCTGACGGACCGCGGGATCCGGGCCGTAAAGGACGTCGCCGGGGTGCGGGGCCGGGGGTGGCAGGGGATCGCCCTTGCGACGCATGCGACGCTTGCGACGCTTCCGGGGGAAAGT
>CAZJJQ010000805.1:0-1912 GCA_964546345.1 uncultured Planctomycetales bacterium | reverse complement strand
TCGGGCGTGCGACCGTGGTCGTCCGCGACGACCAGCTCAGCCTCGCCATCGGCAAGCGCGGCCAGAACGTGCGCCTCGCCGCCCGCCTCACCGGGTGGGACGTGGACATCCTCACCCCGGGCGAGTTCAACAAGGGGCTCGAGACCATGTCGCAGACCCTGCTCTCGATCCCGGGCGTCACCGAGGAGATGGTCGACAAGCTCGGCGCCCTGGGCATGGTCAGCGTCTTCGACATCGAGGAGGTCGGCACGGAGGTCCTCACCGCCGAGCTCTCCATCGACGAGACCCTCGCCAACACCATCGTCGACATCAGCGGGACCAAGGCGAAGGAAGTCGCCATCCAGCAGCAGAAGGACAAGGAAGAGAAGGAACGCCTCGCCCGAGAGGCGGCGCTCGCGGCGGCGTCGGGCGCCGACCATCAGGCCGGCGAAGCGGCGGCGGACGCGATCCTGGGCGGGGGCGGTGCGGCACCCGCCCCGGCGACGCCCTCGCCCGACGCCGAGTCACGGGCCGCGGACATTCTGGGGCAGGGTTGAAGAACGGGGTAGGGTTCGACCCGCGAGTTGCGGGCGAGTTTTCTGGAGTCACGCTTGGCGAAACGGATCTTTGAGATCGCGAAGGAACTTGGGGTCAAGGGCGCGGCCATCGTCGAGAAGTGCCACGCCGAGGGGATCTCCGCCGATGTGGTCAAAAACCACATGTCGGCGATCTCCGCCGGCCTCGAAGCCACCATCCGCGAGTGGTTCAGCTCCGGAACGCACGGCACGACCGCGGTCGAGACCGCGGCGCCGGTGAACCTCACGAGCGCGCGCGCCAAGCCCGGCTCACGCAAGAAAACCGCGAAGAGCGACGCGCCGGACCCGGGCGAGAGCGCCACCACCGGCACGACCGCGACCACCACCACCATCGACGAACCGCCCCAGAAACCCGCGGCACGACCCAAGCCCACGCCCGCCCCGCTCCCCGAGACACCCGCCGAGCCGACCGCGGAACCCGCCGAGCCCGCGCGCGCGCGACAGATCCCCAAACCCATCAAGGTCGAGCCGACGCCCGAGCCCAAGCCCGAGGCGCGCCCCGAGGGCCGTCCCCCGTCCAAGCCCGAGCCGGCAAAGGCAGCGCCGCGCCCCGCAGACGAAACCAAGGCCGCACCCCTGGCGCCGGCCGCCAAAGCGCCCGATTCCCCGTCCGCGCCCGGCGCCAAGCCCGGCGACGGGGGCACGCCCAAGCCGCACCTTCCCCGTCCGGCCCCGCAGCGCACCACCGTGACGCCGGCGCCGATGAACGTTCCCAACCGCCCCACCGTGGTCTCTCCCGCGGGCCCCAAGCTCGCGACCCCCACCGCGGTCAAGCTCTCCGGGCCCAAGGTCGTCCGCGTCGAGGCCCCCGAGAACATCGAGGCGCCGCGCTCACGCCGACCCGCGGGCGCCGCGGGCGGCGGGATGAGCTCCACCCGCGGCCCGCGCACCGGCACCGGCGCCGGACCTGCCGAGGGCGGCGGTGACGATGACCGCGGGCGCAACGTCCGACGCAAGTCCTCCGGCGCGGGCTCCGGCGCCGCCGCCGCCGCCAACGCCAAACGCTCCAGCGGACAGGGCGTCCCCGACAAGCGCCGCGGCCGCAGCGGGCAGGACTGGGTCGGCTCCACCCAGGGCATCTTCTCCGAGCAGGACCTCATCGAGCGCGAGGCGCGCCTCGCCCGCGCGGGCGGGTTCGTCCGCAAGCACAAGCAGGACCTGCGTCGCGGGCCCGGCGCCGGCCCGCAGGCCACCCCGGCGCAGATCGGCGGCAAGGTCCAGATCGCCGCCCCCTTCACCATCAAGGACCTCTCCGAGCGCACGGGCGTGAAGGGCTCGGACATCGTCAAGAAGCTCTTCATGCAGGGCATCATGCTCAAGATCAACGACCCCATCGA
>CAZJJQ010000804.1:0-1914 GCA_964546345.1 uncultured Planctomycetales bacterium | reverse complement strand
GGGGCAGGGTCCGTAGCCCCGCCGGCTCGCGCTCGAGCACGTACGGGAGGAAGAGGTCGTGCACCGCGCGCACGGCGCGCAGATCGGCGAGCATCGGCGGCTCGGCCAAGAGCTCGGGCAGGCGCACGGTGTAGAGCCGCCGCAGCGCGGCCAGCGCCGCGGTCCCGAGCGGTCGCAGGGGCCCCTGGCTCGCGCAGCGCCGGTGGGCGATCCCGCCGGCCGCGGGCGCGAACACGACCTCCCGCCCGGGATCGTCCCCGCAGATCACGCAGCGCCAGAGCTCGGGCCGGTGGCCGCAGGCGGCAAGCGCCCGCGCCTCGAACACGCTCACCCAGAGCGGGGCCTGGCTCGGCGCCGCGGTGGCGATCGCCTTGAGGGCGGTGACGCCGGCCAGGAAGAGGGCGGGCGCGGGAAGCGCGGGACGCTCGAGGTCGCGGAGGAGGCCGAGGACGTAGACCGCTGCCGCGTGGCGATCGAGGTCGTCCCGGAGCCCGCGGAGCGCGTCCTTCACCCGGAACGAGCGCAGGAGGGCGAGCTCCGTCCGGGGGCGGTGGATCCACTCCACCTCGCCCAGGAGCCCGAGGGACAGCCCGCCCTGGAAGGAGCCCTTCGCGTCGTGGGCTCCCTTCGCGATGCCGGCGACGAGCCCGTGGTCCGGGGTCGCGACGTGGACGATCTGGCTCGTCTCGGCGAAATCGAGCACGCGCAGCACGATGGCGTCGGAACGGTGTCCCCGGGGGGTGCTCATCGACGCCGAGCCTACCCTCCCGACCTCCGTCCTTGTCGCGCCCTCCCCCCTCGGTATCGTTCCGCCATGAGGTCCCGCCCCCGTGCGCTGCTGCTCCCCCTCGTCCTCGCCGCCGTCCCGCTGACGGCCGGCGCCTGCTCGGGCAGCGGCGGCAACCCCCGGGTCCCCCTCGAGACGCCGAACGCGGTCTCGGGCGGGACCCGCGGAGGTGGCCGGCCCGAGGGGCCGAGCCTCGAGCGCATGGCCGAGAGCGAGCGCATCGCCCGCGAGGAGCGGGAGAAGAAGGCCGCCGACGAGCGGGCCGAGGAGGCGAAACGCGCCGACGAGCTCTGGGAGAACGCGCTGCGCAAGCAGGCCACCGACCCGGAGGACGCGGCCGACGACTTCAAGGAGCTGGCGGAGGAGCACAAGACGTCCCCGCACGCGGAGGAGGCCCGGTGGCTCGCGGCCGAGGCCTACTTCCGCGCCCAGGAGTGGAACGAGACCATCGGAGTGCTGACGGAGTACCTGAAGACGAACCCCGTCAACCCCCACCTGCCCGAGGTGGAGCGCATGCTCTACGAGTCCTCGCTCCAGGTGTTCCAGCGGGCGAAGGGCTTCTCCGGCATCTTCCGGTCGCGCAAGAACGGGTACGAGGGCCTCAAGGCGATCGTCGAACGCGTGCCGCAGGGCACCTACGCCGACGACGCCCTCCTCGCGCTGGGCGACCAGTACGTGGACGAGGAAGACTACGAGACGGCGGCGCTGCAGTATCGCAACCTGCTCCTGCGCTATCCCGACAGCGAGTGGAGCTTCCGCGCGCGCCTCAAGCTCGCGGACGCGTATCTGGCCCGCGACCAGGGCCCCGCCTACCACGCGGGCTACGTGGACATCGACCCGCGGACGCCCGTGACGCCCCAGGCCTCGGCCACGCGCCCCGTCCGCTCGGTCGTGGAGGCGGCGAAGGACGAGTACCAGGCGTTCCTCGACCGGATCGCCGCCGACCCGGGTCGCCGCGCCGAGTACGCGAACGAGGTGGCGTACGCCGAGCGGATGGTGGTCGAGTGCCGCAACCGGCTGGCCGAGAAGAACCGCGTGATCGCGGAGTGGTGCGCGGGACGGGGGCAGGCGGGCGCTTCCGAGACCTACCAGCGGTTCGCGCAGAACGAGGCGGAGGGCCGTCCGTG
>CAZJJQ010000803.1:0-1915 GCA_964546345.1 uncultured Planctomycetales bacterium | reverse complement strand
TGCCGGATCGAGGAGTGGGGAGGGCGCCCCTTGGGGGGCGGTAGGTGAGGGCGTTCGCCAGGGCAACTCCGGGGCTTGTGAAGAGCTGCTGCCCGAGCTCGAGCCTGCGAGGGCGATCGGACTAGGCCAGCTCGAGGCCTCCGGCCCTCCCGAGGTTGGTCCAGTCGATCCCCTCCGCCGCTCGCGTGGGCATCCTGGCCTGGGCGATGGACCCGGGCTGAGGCGCCCGTGGGGCACCTGCTGCCGCCGTGGCGGAGATCGCCGGCGGCACGTGGACGATGTGGCCCCCCGTGAGGGGTAGCGCGAGGAACGCGATGGCCACGATGCGCGCTCCGGTGGCAACCCAGCCCGGATGCGGCGACGTAGCTTGGGTTTCTGAGTCAGACACGATGCGGGTTCCTCCTATGTAGGGGTCGAAGCGGCAGCCGGCCGCAGGGAGCGAAACAGACTCGGGTAGTGGTCCTTGATCTGACGAACGACCTCCTCGTCCTCGGTCAACGCGCGGCGTAGGTGGCCGCCCGTCTGAGGCAGCAACGCGAGTTCCTCTGCCAGCTCGACCACCTCGGAGGGTGGGCGCCCTGCAAGGATCTTGCTCTTGAGCAACGTGGTGTTGCACAGCACGTGGTCCTTGACCCGTGCGCGAAGGGACTCGAAGAGGGGCACCATGCGCCGGTCATAGAGTGCTCGCCTCTGGGGGGCGGGCCAGGAGGGATCGAGCTCGTTCTCGATGATCTGGCCTCGAACGCAGGCTGCCTTCGCCAGGGCGAGGGGCTCATCCGCGAAGCGCAGCTCGACCTCCGCGGCCAACCGGTTCGCCTCCCGGGGCTGGCCGAGCAGGACCATCATGTTCGCCTGGTTGATCACGGGCTCCCAGTAGCTCTCGTCCAGCAGGGCCGCCCGTTGGAACAGGGAGACCGCCTTCTGCAGCCTCTCGCGGCCCGGGTCCGCGGTGGAGGCGGGCCCCTTCTCCGCGTCGATCGCCCCGGCGCTCCTGAAGATCGCGCGCCCCTCGTCGCACAGCCGCACGGCTTCGGCGTGCGCGCTCGCATTGGTGAACTCCTGGGGGACGTTCACCGGGATGGGCTCCTGATTGCGGATGAAGAACTTGACGGTCCCGACCGGCGTGTCGAACTCCGCCCCGACCTCGCGGCCCCGCACCAGGCAGAGAAAACCCGCGACGAAGGCGCCGGCGCAGATGGCCGCAATGCGTACGGTGGACTCGACGGGGGCGAACAGGGCCGCCACCACCACGCTGATGAAGGAGGCGATGCCGAGCGTGTAGCGATTCACGGTGCGCCACCTCCCTGAGGGCGTCCGGGCATCGAGGCGGGCGGCGGGGACGAGGGCAGGTCCCCGACGCGGCCTGCAGGAGACCCCGCGGGCGCCCGGAGCCCATCGTCCCCGGCGAGCCTCCGCCCTGACCCTCCGAGTCGAGGGGCATCCTTCTTCTGCAGGGAGTCCCGAGGTGACCGACGCATGTCGTCCTCCGTGGGCCCGGGATCCGGCGAAGGCCATGGCCCAGTTCCATGGGCGGAGCTCGGCGGCGCGCGTTTCAGGCAGGCATCGGGCGCCGCGGCGCGACCGGGGGAGATTCGGGTCGTGGCTGTTCCTACGCCTTGACCGTCGCGCGGCCTGCCCGGTAGGCTGCCCGGACGTCCGGTCTGCATGGGAGTCGCCCCCTGCGCTCGGGAGCGGACCGGCGATGGAAGCGGGCGGAGCCCCTGGGGCGCGGGGAGAACGGAACTCGTCGAGCCCTGATGGCGCCGCCGGGCGCACGCACCACGTCCTGCTGGAGATCGCGAACATGACCCCCGACGCCGTAGCTCCGGACGACCCCGCACCGGACGGCGACGCGGCCGGCTCCTTCGACGAGCACGGTGTCGCCCTCTGCCTCTCCGGCGGGGGGTATCGCGCC
>CAZJJQ010000802.1:0-1922 GCA_964546345.1 uncultured Planctomycetales bacterium | reverse complement strand
CCTTCGCACCGGCGGCCGGAGCCGCCGCCTTGGCGCCTGCGGCCGGAGCCGCCGCTGCCGGCGCGCCCGCGACCGGAGCCGCCGCCTCCTTCTTGCGCTTGCGCTGGCGCCAGTAGGTCCGGACCTTCGGGAGGCCCGTCGGCGCGTCGCCTTCCTTCCAGCGTCCGTCCTCGGTGAGCTTGAGGATGCGCTCCCACCGGCTGAGCACGCTGCGGCTACGACTGAGCGTGTTCTTCTGTTTCAGGCTCTTGTGGATCGACATGGACGGAGCTTCCGGGCGGTTCGATGACGAGCCCCGGATTGTCCGGCCGAACGGGGGAGCCGTCCATCTTGGGGCGGGCCGTCGCCTCCCGGGGCGACCTCCCGGGGGCCGCGTGGGTGCGCCGCGCCTCCCCCTCCCACCCCCCTGGAGTGAATCGACCGCCTACCTGGGGAGCAGGTCGCCGGTCTGCTCCGGTCGGGCGTCGAAGAAGGGGATGTACTCGCCGACGGCCCAGGCCTGCAGGTCGTTGCGCCAGGAGTCGGCCGCCTCCCGCGTCGGGAAGCCGCGGATCACGAGGCGGAAGAAGCCGGGATCCTTGACCCCCTTCTTCGTGTAGTCGTCCTGCGTGTCGAGATAGCCCGAGAGCATCGGGAACTTGCGCGCGAACTCCGCCTGGGTCACCTCGATCAGGGCCTCGGCCCCGGAGCCCACCCGCGGGAGCCTGCGGGAGCGGATCGACCACGTGCGGACGGGAGTCGCGGGCTTGACCACGGCGAGGGACGGATCGCTCGCGGCGGCGGCCTTCCGGCGCCCGACGCTCAGCCCGAACACGAACGACAGCAGCATCAGCACCACCAGGCCCGCCGCGCCGAGCAGGACGTGGGCGCGGCCGAGCACCACGGCGCTGCGCGGCTCGCGCGGCGCGCTTGCGCGGGCGCGGGCCCCTCCGCCCTTCTGGGTGCGCTTCGAGCCGAAGAAGTCGAGGAGGTCGGTGCTCTGGCGGGTCATCGCGTGACGCCCTCTCCATCGGTGTCTTCGGGGTCGGGGATCGGCGGACGGAGGTCCGATCCTACGACAACGGCGGCGGGGGGCCGCAACTCTACGTGCGGAGCGCGGGCACGACCGTCACGGTGCGCGCGCCCTTCGCAGGGGAGCCCCTCCGGAGGAGGTCGGTCCGCGGACGCGGATCATGCACCGGAATCCTCCGGGCGGCGCATCGGCTCGGCGCCGCGCCGCGCCATCTCGACGGCGAACGCGACCGCGGTCTCGAGCGAGGAGGGGTCCGCGCGGCCCTGGCCCGCCACGTCGAAGGCCGTGCCGTGATCCACGCTCGTGCGCACGTAGGGGAGGCCCAGCGTCACGTTCACGGCGCGGCGCGGAGCGATGGTCTTCACCGCGACGAGCCCCTGGTCGTGGTAGAGCGCGTGGACGAGGTCGTACGCCCCCCCCGCGGCCTTCGGGATGCACGCGTCCGCCGGCCAGGGCCCGCTCGCGTCGATCCCCTCGGCCCGTGCGGCCGACACCGCGGGCCGCACGATGCGCTCGTCCTCGTCGCCGAAGCGTCCCCCCTCGCCCGCGTGGGGGTTGACGCCGCAGACGGCGATGCGCGGCGCCGCGACGCCGAGGCGCGTGCGTGCGTCGTGGGCCACGATGCGCAGGTCGGCGAGCAGTCCGAGGGACGACAGGCGCCCCGGGACCGTGCGCAGCGGCACGTGGATGGTCGCCAGGGTCACGCGCAGCGGGCCCCCCGCGAGCATCATCACCACGCGATCGACGCCCGCCCACCTCGCGAGGGCCTCCGTGTGCCCGGGCTCCGCGACGCCGGCGAGCCCCCACGCCTCCTTGTGGATCGGGCCCGTCACGAGGGCCGCGACCGCGCCCGAGGCCGCGAGCGTCGCGCCGCGCCGCACCCAGCCGTGGCTCGCCGCGCCCGCGCGTG
>CAZJJQ010000801.1:0-1924 GCA_964546345.1 uncultured Planctomycetales bacterium | reverse complement strand
GCCGCCGCGAGCAGACGCAGGCACACGTCGAGGCGCGCGACCTGCGCCTCGTCGTCGGCGGGATCGGCCACGAACACGAAGTCGCGCAGCAGACGCGCGAGCGCCTCGGGAGCCGGCAGCGGCTCGCGGAGAACCCGGTCCCCCCGCTCGAGGAACGCGACCTCCACCACGGGCACCGCCTCCCGCGGGCGCGGGGTCCGGAGAGGCACGCTCCCCTTCCCCCCCGCCGCCCCCCCCATTCCCGGAAGGGGCCGCGTGTCCACGTCCACGAACGGGAACGACGCGCACGCCCCCACCCCGACGGAGGCGCTCGGGTCGAGCACGACGTGATCGTCGCCGAGCACGGGGAAGCCCTGCCGGTCGAGCGTCAGGGCGAGCGTGCTCTTCCCGACGCCGGAGTGCGCGCACAGCACCACCGCGCCCCGCGGCAGCACCACGCTGGCCGCGTGCAGCGCCGTCCGCCCGAGGAGCGACGCCAGGTACGGCGACGTGCGCCGCAGCGCGGGCAGGTCCCATGCGGGACCGCGATCGTGGCGGAGGAATGCGGTGCGGACGCCGGGCGCGGCGCGCAGCTCCGCGACGCCGGCGAGGCAGACGAACCGCATCGCGTCGCGGCGCCCGAAGCGCGCCCAGACGCCCTCGCTCCCGCGCACGTCGCCGGTCCACTCGACGCCGTCGAGGTCCACGCCCGGGGAGCGGCGGCCGAGGGCGATCGTCCAGTCGGGCTTGCGACCCGGGGGTAGGTCCGTCGGCGCGTCGATGGGGAGCGGCGCGACGATCCACATGCCATCGACGAACGACACGTGCCGTGGTTCGCGCTGGGGCGGGGCGGGGCGGCGGGTCACGGCGGGGCCAGCCTACCGCCCGGGAAGGAATAGCAGTACGGAGGCGGCGCAAAAACCTCCAATCCTGCTCGTCTGGCGTCCTCCACGCGGCAAGCTGACCCGCCACATTGGAGGTTTTTGCGCCGCCTCCGTACTGCTACTCCGTACTGCTACTCCCTCAGCGCCCGGGGCGCCCCGCGGGCTTGCGTGACCGACCGGGACCGCCGGGCGATGTATACCTGTGAAGACCATGCCCGGCACGTTCACCCGCGCCGACTACGACCGGTTGCCCGAGGGCTTTCCCGCCCAGCTCGTCGAAGGTCTGCTCGTGAAGGAGCCGTCCCCGACGTACGGGCACCAAGCCCTCGCGAGCGAGCTTCACGCCCAGCTCGTAGGCCTGGTCGGAGCTCGCCGCGCGTTGTTCGCGCCGTGCGATGTGGGCCTTGACGACCGCAACGTCTACCAGCCCGACTTGATCGTCTTGAGGGCCCCGGTCCCTCGGACGGCTCGCGACGTGGGCATTCCCCTGATCGCGGTGGAGGTGCTCTCCCCGTCCACGGCCCGCCGTGACCGCAACGTCAAACGGCGGCACCTGCTCGCCGCCGGCGTCGCCGAGGTGTGGATCGTCGATCCCGACACGCGCACCGTCGAGCGGGACGATGAGACGGGCCATCACGTCGCGACGGGGGAGCAGACCCTGTGCTCGACGGCGGTCCCCGGGTTCGCCCTCACGCCCGCGAAGCTGTTCGAACCGCCGACGTCGTAGGGCAGATCGACGAACGGAGTCACGACTCGCTGAACGTGCCGTTCGCTCGCATCCGCCCCCAAACCCGGTACCGCAGCATCCCCAGGCACTCGTGCACGGCGTCCGTGGCCCGGAAGAGCGCCCCCGCATCGCACGTACCGTGCCCGATACACGTACATTGCCTGGCGAGCAGCAGCAGGGGAGCGGAGGCGGAGCACGAACCCCAATCCGGCGGGTAAACGCCCCCCATGAAGGACGCCCGGCGAGCCAACTTCGCACGTACCGTGCCGGCGCCAAAGACCCCGGCGGGGCGTTGGGGGGCACCGGGGAGGGCGGGTGCACAACCCCCCGCACC
>CAZJJQ010000800.1:0-1927 GCA_964546345.1 uncultured Planctomycetales bacterium | reverse complement strand
TCAGTGCGGCGTCGGCGGCGCGGACCGCGCCCGAGACCCGCAGCGGCGAGAGGCCGTGGCCGGCGAGGGCCTCCGGGTCGAGCTCCACGCGGACCTCGCGTCGGAGCCCGCCGACGATCTCGGTCCGGGACAGGTCGCGGAGGGCGTCGAGGCGCGCCACCATCTCCTCGGCGGCCCGGCGGAGGGCCTCCGGGCCCGCCGTCGGCGACCAGAGCGTCAGCGTGACGATGGGCACGTCGTCGATCTCGACGGGTTTGATCACCCAGCCCGTCACCCCGGGAGGCGCGTCGTCCCGGTGCGCGTCGATGCGGCTCTGCAGTCGCACCAGCGCCCGCTCGCGATCCTCGCCGACGTAGAACCGGACCGTGACCATGGCGCCGTCGCGGCGCGAGACGGAGTAGACGTGCTCGACCCCGTCCACCTGCCAGAGGAGCCGCTCGAGGGGCGTCGCCACGAGCCGCTCGACCTCCTCGGCCGAGGCCCCGGGGAACGCGACGAAGACGTCGGCCATCGGCACGACGATCTGCGGCTCCTCCTCGCGCGCGGTGGCGAGCAGCGCCACGGCGCCCGCGACCGCGGCGACGACGAGGAAGAGCGGCGAGAGAGGCCCCGTGAGGAAGGCCCGCACGATCCGGCGGAGGAGCGGCTCGTCCGGCCGGGGGAGGGGCGGCGCGTCCATCATCGGGGCTCCTCGGCGAGTCCGACGGTCTCGCCGCCCCCGAGCCCCGACAGGATCTCGACCAGCCCCTCGGCGTCCGTCCTGCCCGTCGTCACGAAGCGCCGGTGCCAGCGCCCGCCCGTCTTCACGAGGACGGTCTCGAGCTGACCTACGCGCACCAGGGCGCCCGCGGGCACGCGCACGGCCTCCCGCTGGCCGAGGGGGATGCGCAGGCGTCCGAACATGCCGGCGTAGGCCCCCTGGGTCGGCGCGAGGTCCACGCGCACCGTGAAGGTGCGGCTCGCGGGGTCCGCGCTCGGCACGATCTCGGCGACCGTGCCGTCCACCCGCTCTCCCGCGGCCGGGATGGTGACCTGCAGGGGCTGCCCCTTCCGGATCCGCGAGATGAGGGACTCGCGCACCTGGGCCTCGAGCCGGAGCGCCTTGGGGTCGAGCACGACGAGCAGCGTGCGTCCCGGCTGCGCCAGGTCACCGGGCTCCACCTGACGTTCGATCACGACGCCTTCGATGGGGCTCGAGACCGTGGTGTAGCCCTCCAGGATCTCGGCTTCCGCCACCACCTGCCTCATCTGCTCGATCTGCGCGTCGGCGGCGCCGATGGCCGCCTGGGCCTCGGCCACCGCGGACTTCGCCTGCACCCACTCCGTCTCCGCCGCCTCGGCGCGTTCGGCCTCGATGGCCTGGCCGGCGAGCATCTTCCGGTACCGTTCGTGCTGCGACGTCGCGCGCGCGAGCCGCGCCTCCCCCTGGGCCTTCGACTCCACCGCCCGGCGCTTGGCCATCTCGGCCGCCGCGAGCGCCTGCTTCGCCTGCGCGACGCGGGAGGTGGCCTCCCGAGCGTCGAGGCGCACGAGCAGGTCGCCGGGCGACACCGGGGCCCCCGACCGTCTCGTCACCTCGAGCACCCGTGCCGACACCTGGGCCGAGACGGCGACCACGGTGCGCGACCGGACCGTGCCGACGGCCTCCTCGAAGAGGGGGACCTGCCCGCGGGCGACGGTCGCCGTGCGCGCCGGCGCGGGCGCGTCCGCGGGCTCCGGGCCGCGCCCTGGGGCCACCTTCCCGCCCGCGCGGAACGCGCCCATGGCGAACGCGACGACGCCGGCCGCGACTCCGAGGAACACGACTCCGGCGAGCGCGGTGCCCAGTCGCATGGCGAGGTCCTCCCTGGACGCAGTCCATCGATGCGCATCGATCTTGTAGCACGCGCGCGAGGGACCGGCGCGCCCCGACGCGGGGGGCGCGGGC
>CAZJJQ010000799.1:0-1927 GCA_964546345.1 uncultured Planctomycetales bacterium | reverse complement strand
CCGCCCCCGGCGCCCCCACCCTCCCGGACGCGTCGGGGGCCCGCCCCGCCGCCGACGCTCGCCGCCTTCCCCGGCACTCGGCGCTTCGTTCCGGCCCCGGCGCGACCGATGCTCTGGGCAGGGCCCGCGCGTCGCGCGGCGGGGCCGTTCGTCGAGTCGCCGTCCGGTGGGAGCCCCGTGTCCGAACCCGTCCGATCCCCCGTGCGCGAGGCGGTCGCCAAACCCGCGGCGCTCGTCTCGCTGGCGACGTTCTCGAGCCGGATCGCGGGGCTCGTGCGCGAGTCGCTGTTCGCGGCGCTGTTCGGGATCCACCCGGCGGCCGACGCGTTCGTCGTCGCCTTCCGGATCCCGAACCTGTTCCGCGACCTGTTCGCCGAGGGGGCGCTGTCGAGCGCGTTCGTGCCCACCTACGCCCGGGTACGGGCCGAGCGCGGCCCGGAGGCGGGGTTCGCCCTCGCGCGGACGGTCCTCGGGACCCTGCTCGCGGTGACCGGGACGTTGGCGATGCTCGGCATGGTCTTCGCCCGACCCGTGGTGGACCTCATCGCGTTCGGCGCCGACGAGGAGCGCCGGGCCCTGGCGGTGCCCCTCACGCGCATCATGTTCCCCTTCCTGCCCACGGTGGCCGTGGCGGCCGTGTGGATGGGGGTCCTCAACTCGCACGGGCGCTACCTGGTGCCGGCGTTCGCGCCGGTCGCCTTCAACCTCGCCTCCATCCTCGGGGGCGCGCTCCTCCTGCTGCTCGGGTGGGGCGTCGAGGCTGCGGTCGTCGGCTGGGCGGTCTGCGTGCTTCTCGGGGGGCTGGCGCAGGCGCTCTGTCAGGCGCCCCCGGTGCGCAAGGTCGGGCTCCGGGGCGCGCCGCGGGCCGACCTCGCGTTCCGGGATCCCGACCTGCGCACCATCGTGCGCCGGATGGCGCCCGTCGCGGTCGCGCTCGCGGGCACCCAGGTCATGATCGTGGTCACGACCGGCGTCGCCACCGCCCACCAGGGGTGGGTCTCGGCCCTCAACTACGGGTTCCGGCTGATCCACCTGCCCATCGGTCTCGTGGGGGTCGCGCTCGGGACCGTCTCGCTGGCGGCGGCCTCCCGCCGCGCCGCGGCGGGCGACGCGACGGGCCTCGACGACGTGATCCGACGCGGCCTGCGGCTCAATGCGTTCCTCGCGATCCCGGCGGCGGCGGGGCTCGCCGTGCTGGCGGAGCCCGTGGTGCGCCTCGTGTACGAGCGCGGCAAGTTCGACCGTGCGGCCACGGGGCTCGCGGTGGACGCCGTGCGCTGGTACGCGCTGGGGATCGTCTTCTACGCGGGGATCAAAGTGGCGGCGGCGGCCTTCCACGCCCGCGGGGACACGCGTCGCCCCATGAACGCCTCCCTGTGCGGGATCCTCGCGAACCTCGGCATCGCCGTGGGAGGGACGACCTGGTGGGGGTTCACCGCCCTGCCGCTCGCCACCGCGGTGGGGTCCGCCGTGAACTACGGCCTCCTCCGGGCCTTCGACCGACGGCACGGGCGCCTCACCGGGCCCGGGATCGCGTTCCTCGCCCGGGTGATCGCCGCCACGGCCGTCCTCGGGGGCCTGGCCTACGGCGGGGCGCGCCTGCTGCTCGGTCGCGACGGGGGCCTCGGCCACGGCCTCCCCCTGCTCGCGGGCACCCTGCTCGTCATCGGCGTGTCATCGACCGCATTCTTCGCGATGTCCCACGCGCTGCGGATCGAAGAGGCGTCCGTCGTCGCCCGCTTGTGGGCCCGGCTCCGCGGGGGACAATCCCCGACCGCCCGGTGACCCCCGTCCGCGTGGAGGTGTTCGGCCCCCGCATGTCGCGCGCGACCGCCGCCTTCCTCGCCCTGGCCCCCCTCGTGCTCCTCGGGCTTCCGCGGCGGGCCGGCGCGGGGGACGCGCCGGGGGGGCTGCCCCCGCCGGTGCA
>CAZJJQ010000798.1:0-1927 GCA_964546345.1 uncultured Planctomycetales bacterium | reverse complement strand
GCGCGCGGCAGCAGCTCACCGCGATGCTGCGCCGGGTCGCGCTCCTCGAGGCCGACGAGTGTGACCGCGACGCCGAGCGGTGCCGCGCCCGGGCCATCGCACGCGAGCGCCGGGCCGCGAGGCTGCGCGCGGCGGCGGGAGGTGGCACGTGAGCGACCAGCCCGACCTCTTCGCCGACCCGGTGCCCACCCTGGCCGCGGGCGTGGCCGTCTCCGGGCCCCTCGTCGCCGTGGCCGTGCCCCGGCCGCGCCGCAGCCACTGGACCCGCGTGTGGGCGCACGAGGCCGCAGAGCCCACCTACGCCGCGCGCGAGGCCGTGCTCTGGATCGCCGAGCACCGCACCAGCGCCGAGCCCCTCGCCGTGTGGCTGCGGCAGCTCCCGGCCATCCAGGGCCTGCGCCGCGACGCCACCCCGGTGCTCACGCAAGCCCGCGTCGTCCTCGTCCATTCCCGCAGCGGCGAGGACCACCCCGCCGTGCTCGCTGCCCTCGATGCTCTCCGCTCGCACGCCCCCATGGAGTCGCCGTGATGACCGCCCCGTCGAACGCTCCCGCCAAGCTCTCCCGCATGGGGCGCGCCGCGCTGCACTACGCCACGGAGTTCGGGTGGCGCGTGTTCCCCCTGCACTACACCGACGACGCCGGGCTCTGCTCGTGCGGCAAGGCGGACTGCGGCGGGCCCGGCAAGCACCCCCGCACGCCCCGCGGGTGCCTCGACGCATCCACCGAGCCCGACGTGATCCGCGGGTGGTGGACCCGTTGGCCTGACGCCAACGTCGGGATCGCTACGGGCGGGGGCCTGGTCGTCATCGACGTGGACCCGCGCAGCGGCGGCGACGACGGCATGGTGGACCTTCGCGCACGGCTCGGCGCCCTGCCCGACACCGTCGAGGCGCTCACGGGCGGTGGCGGCCGGCACGTCTACCTCTCGACGACGGTCGAGGTCCGTAACAGCGCCGGCGTCCTCGCGCCCGGCGTCGACGTCCGCGGCGAGGGAGGCTACGTCGTCGCCCCGCCGTCCACCCACGCGAGCGGGCGGACCTACGCATGGGAGGTCACCTCGAGGCCCGACGAGGTCGAGCTCGCGCCCGTGCCGCAGGCGTGGCTCGACGCCATGACCGCGCGCCCGAAGCTCCGCGTGATCCCGGGCGCCAAGGGCGAGCCGTTCCCCGAGGGGCAGCGCAACGCCTCGCTCTACAAGCGCGCGTGCTCCATGCGATCGGCTTCGTTCGACCAGCCCGCCATCCTCGCCGCGATCATGGCGGAGAACGACGCGCGGTGCGTGCCGCCGCTCGACCCCGCCGAGGTCAAGGCCATCGTCGCGAGCGCGTGCAAGCATCCCGAGGGGCACAGCGCGGAGGTCAAGGCGCGCATCGCGGCCCGCGCGGCGGCGGCTGCACCGGACGCCACGAGCCCCGCGCTCATCGACGACGACGGCCAGGACCAGCAACCCGCCCTCGCGGCGCGCACCAGCATTGAGGTGACCGACAACGAGCACGCGGTGAACGACGCCGTGCTTGAGGTGCTCCCGCGGGAACCGTCCATCTACTCGCGCGGCGGCTCGCTGGTGCGCGTGTGCATCGACGATTCCCCCGTCGACGCGCGGCCCCCACGCACCGAGGTGCTCCCGCCCGCCTCCCTCCGGGAAATCATCTCTCGCCGCGTGGCGTTTCACAGCTTTGGCCCCGACCGCAGGGGCGCCATCGTCCGAAAGGCCGAGCACCCGCCCATGTGGTGCGTCGCCGCCGTCCACGCCCGCGGGCAGTGGCCCGGGATCCGCCCCCTTACCGGCGTGGTCGACGCCCCTGTGATGCGACGCGACGGCACCGTGCTCGACACACCGGGCTACGACGCGCCCACGGGCTACCTCTTCTGCCCGCGGCGCGAGTTCCCGCGCGTGCCCGAGAGCCCCACGCCCGAAGACGGCA
>CAZJJQ010000797.1:0-1931 GCA_964546345.1 uncultured Planctomycetales bacterium | reverse complement strand
GTCGCGGAACACACCGTCACCGGAGAGGCAGGGCCCGATGTCTAACCCGTTCACCGCAGCTCGTCCCGCGCTGTACGCGCCCCCCCGCGACCCCGCGCTCCCCAAGGACGGCATCTACCCGGGCATCCCGTTCGAGGAGTACCACCGCTGGAACGCGGCGAGCAATAGCCGTCTCAAGGACATGGACCGCTCGCCGGCCTACTGCCAGGAGCGCATGACGAACCCGAGCGAGTCGACCCCGGCGCAGTTCGAAGGGACCGCGACGCACGCAGCCCTGTTCGAGCCGGAGTCCTTCGACGCGCGCTACGTCGTCGTCGGGACGTGCGCCGCCACGACGAAGGCGGGCGCCCCCTGCGGGAACGCGGCCAACCGCGTGATCGACGGGGAGGGCTACTGCGGACTCCGCGGACACGCCCCGGACGGCGCACCCGACCCGCGCATCGCGCTCACCGAGGAGCAGCACGACGCCATCCTGGCCCGGGTCGCGTCGTGCGTCGCGCTCCCCCGCGTGGCCCGACTCCTCGACTCCCTCGTCCACCGGGAGCTGTCGATCCTGTGGACCGACCCCGAGACGGGCGCGGCATGTAAGGCGCGCATCGACGGGCTGGCCCAGGTGGGCGACCGCCGCATCCTCATCGACGCCAAGCGGACGAAGGACGCGCACCCCGACGACTTCCCCAAGGCGATGTTCAACCAGGGCATCCACCGGCAGCTCGCGTGGTACGCGCGGGGGCTGGCGTCCGTGGGGGAGCCCGTGACCGACTCGCTGGTGCTGACGATGCAGGACGACGCGCCCTTCGAGGCGTACCTGTACCGCCCGCTCGACGCGGTGCTGACGTTCGGCCACCGGGAGAACGCCCGGGCGCTCTCCGCCTACGTCGAGTGCCTGCGGAGCGGGGAGTGGCCGGCGGGCCCCGACAAGGTGCTGAGCATCGACCTGCCCGAGTGGGCCAAGCAGCAGATTCAGGCCGAGGACTTCAACCAGACGGAGGACATGTCGTGACGAACGCACTACAGACGAGAGACGAGTCGGCCCTCACCGGGCCGGGGATGTTCGAGCAGTTGCGTGCCGCCTTCCAGGCCAACATCCTCCCGCCCCACGTCAAGAGCGTGGAGCAGGCCATCGCCATCGCGGCGAAGGGGCGCGAGATGGGGTTCGAGCCCTATCAGGCGCTTGAGGCCATCGTGCCGATCCAGGGCCGCTACACCGTGGGCCCCGAGGCGCTTCTGTCGCTTGCCTACCGGCGCGTGCCCGGGTTCGTGTGCCGGGTCAAGGAGTCGACGGCGGAGAAGTGCGTCGTCGAGCTGGGCCGCAACGGCGTCGTGTCCTTCACGTCCACCTACACGAAGGAGGACGCGCAGAAGGCCGGGCTGTGGGACAAGGACAACTGGCGCAAGAACCCGGTCGCCATGCTCCGGTGGCGCGCGATGGGGGCGGGCCTCAAGATCGTGTGCCCCGACCTGCGGTGCGGCGTCCCGACCGCCGACGAGGCCGAGGAGATGGACGCCCGGGACCGGCTGGCGTCGGTCGCCAAGGCGGGGAGCCTCGACGACGCGCTGGCCGCTCCCGCGCCCGCCAAGGCTGGGCCCATCGTGATCGACATGTCGCCCGAGGCTGCCCCGGCCGAGCCGCTTCCGGTCCCGCTCAAGACCACCGAGACGGTGGCCTCCCTCGACCGCTACCGCGAGGACGTCATCACGGAGCTCGGCGCGTTCAAGAAGGCCGCGACGCCGGCCGAGTTCGACGCGGTGGTCACGAAGGCGGGCATCAAGGGCAAGTCGCCCAAGGCGCTGTCGGCCGAGGACATCGACCGCATCAACGACGCGCTTCCCGCCCCGTTCCACGTCTCCTTCTAACCCCCCGCGACCCACCCCAGGAGCCCCTTCCGTGACCGACATGATCGACGCCACCCCTCCCGCCCCGCCGCCCG
>CAZJJQ010000796.1:0-1937 GCA_964546345.1 uncultured Planctomycetales bacterium | reverse complement strand
ACGCTCGCGCCGCGTGCCCTCCTTCGCGTGCGTCGAGCAGGACGGCTTCGTCTGGGTCCTCTCGACGCCCGACGTGGCGCCCCCGGGCCCGCCCCCGCGCTTCCCGCGGCTCGACGACCCGCGCTACGGTGTGATCCGCCGGTCCTTCCGCATCGAAGGGCCCATGCACGCCGCCCTCGAGAACGCCCTCGACGTGCCGCACACGGCGTTCCTGCACCGTGGGATGCACCGCAGCGGCAAGACGCCCCATGACATCGACGTGACGGTCCGCCGTTTCGCCGACCGCGCGGAGGCCGAGTTCGTCGGCGAGCCGCGTCCCGAGGGCCTCGCGGGCAAGCTCCTCGCGCCCGGCGGCGGGATCGTGACGCACTTCGATCGCTTCCTCCTGCCCTCCATCGCCCAGGTGGAGTACCGCATCGGCGACGCCGCGCACGTGATCCTGACGGCCGCCCACACGCCCGTCACCGACTTCGTCACCGACGTCCACGCGATCGGCGTCTTCCGGCTGCGCATCCCGCGGTGGATCGTGCGGCTGTTCGGCGTGCCGGTGGCGAAGCGGATCCTGGCGCAGGACCAGGACGTCCTGCGGGCCCAGGCCGCGACCGTCCATCGCTTCGGCGGCGAGGACTTCGCCTCCACCGAGCTCGACGTGCTCGGCCGCGACATCTGGCGGCTGCTCGAGCGCGCGGCACGGGGGGAAGGGGTGGGGGCTCTCGGGGGCGCCGGGGGCGGGCCTCCGACCGACGTGCCCGAGGCCGAGCGGAAGCTCAGGATCCGGGTGTAGGGCCAGGCCGGACGGCCCGGAGCACCCGCAGGTAGTTCGCCCCGAGCACCTTGCGGATCGACTCGGGCGCGATCCCGCGCTCGAGCAGCCGCTGCACGAGGAGCGGCCACTCGAGGACCGTGGGCATGTCGCGGGGCGTCACGATGAGGCCGTCCCAGTCGCTTCCGAGGGCCACGTGGTCGTCGCCGCCGACGCGGATCGCGTGCGCGACGTGGGCCGCGACGGCGGCGGCCGTCCCCCGCAGCAGGCGCTCGCCGAGGAAGGGCGCGTGGTAGAGGATCCCCACGACCCCACCGGTGTCGGCGATGGCGCGGACCTGCGCGTCGTCCACGTTGCGCCAGTGCCGGTGGACCCCGGCGACGCCCGTGTGCGAGACGATGGCGGGCAGCGACGGAGCGTGTGCGGCGAGCGCGTCGGCGAACGTGCGCGGCGAGGCGTGCGCGAGGTCCACGAGGATGCGCTTCTCGTTCATGCGGCGCACGACCTCGCGGCCGAAGGCGGAGAGGCCCGGGTCGGAGCGTTTGAGCGGGCTCGACGTGCTGCCGAGCGTCGAGTTCGACAGGTGGACCAGGGTGATGCGGTGGACGACGTTCCCGGGCACCCGCTCGAGGTCGTCCGCGGCCGAGTCGAGCGCGTTCCCGCCCTGGATGCCGATCAGGATCGCCAGCTGCCCGGCCGCCCGCGCGCGCACGTAGCCCGCGTGATCGGCCACGATCGCGAAGCGGGGGCCGGCGCGTTCGATGGCGGCCGTCAGCCCCGCGAGGTTGCGGAGGAAGGCCGCGGTCCGCGCCCGGCGCCGCCGCAGGGGGTTCGTGGCGATGCTCTGCACGACGCCGGTGAAGCCCGCCTCGGCGAGCCGGGGCAGGTCGGCCTGGGAGAGGAAACACGCGCCGAGGAGGCCCCGCCCGTGTCGTCGGGCGAGGTCGTAGCGCAGCACCCGCGTCCAGACGTAGGACTCGACGTGGAGGTCCACCACGTCGCACGACGCGCAGAGGTCGAGGGCCTCGCGCGAGACGCCGAGCCGGCGCAGGAGCGCGCCGGAGCGGACGGGGTCGGGGAGGAGGAGGGGGGCGGCGGGGGTCACGGGCCCCGCCCTTCCGGGTGCGGCCCCCCGCGCGCGCGCCGCGGGTGCGCCAGGGCCGCGAGCCGTGGC
>CAZJJQ010000795.1:0-1943 GCA_964546345.1 uncultured Planctomycetales bacterium | reverse complement strand
GGCCCCCGAGACCGCCACGATGCGCGAGCCCTGGCCCTGCGCGCGCAGGCAGGCCACCCCCGCGGCGCGCGTGCGCGGGGGCGCGGCGAACGTGTCCTTCACCATGAGGCGCACCCACGCCGCGACCATGTCGAAGCCGTGGGCGAGCGACATCATGGGCACGATGTGGACGCCGGGCGGCCGCGCCCCGACCTCGGAGATCACGAACGAGCCGTCGGGACGCTCGAACCACTCCATGTGCGTGAGCCCGGTCGAGAGGCCCAGCGCCTTCACGGCGGCGAAGCTCGTCGCGCTGAACCGGGCGAAGTCCGCCTCGTGCTCCTCGCGCGGCAGCAGCACGCAGTACTGCATCCACGGATGCTCGAGCACCGTCAGGGGCCCCGGCAGGTAGCGCGTCCCGGAGTACCAGACGGGTCGGCCGCCGATGGTGACGGCCTCGAGGGTGTTCTCCGTCCCCGTGACGAACTCCTCGGCCTGCAGCGGACGCTCCGACGAGGGCGCGAGCGTGGCGAGGGCGGTCGAGAGCGCCGCCCGGTCGGCGATGCGGTAGGTGCCCTTCGAGCCGAGCCCCGCGGGCGGCTTGAGGACGACGGGCCACCCCACCTCCTCCACGAACGCCCACACCTCCGCCTCGCCCGTCACGAGGCGCGAGCGCGCGACGGGGAGCCCGGCGGCGCGGAGGACCTCCTTCATCCGCGCCTTCTCGCGGAAGTTGCGCGCGCCCTCGACGGACAGCCCCGGGATCCCACACGCCGCGCGCGCCTCGGCCGCGGGCACCTGCAGCTGCTCGAGGATCGCGAGCAGCCGGTCGAGCGGTCCGGTCTCCGTCGCGAGGGTCCGGCACGCCTGCGTCAGCTGGGCCGCGTCGAGGCAGTCGGCCACGCGCGCGACGCCCGCCAGCCGTCGGCGCAGGTCCGCGGGCAGGCGCTCGGGATCGTCCTGGGTGATCACCCCCGCGCGGACGTCCTCCAGATCGACGAGCGCCCGGATCCACGCGAGCATGTTCCCGCCGAGGTACGGGGCCACCAGCGCTGCGGCGGTCATGTCGGAACCCTCGGAGCCGGCGCCCACGGGCGGAGCCTCTGCCCCAGGTGTACGGGATCCGCCTCTCGGTGGGAAGGGCCCCGGGAAGGAGGGGGGCGACGGGGGGAGGGCGTGGAGGGGGGAGGCGAGTGCGGCGGGGAGGGGAGGAACGGGGGGAGCGGCGTGGCGGGGGGGGCTACGCCAGGGTCGTCGTCACCCGCTGGACGTCGTCGTCCTGCTCGAGGGCGTCCACGAGGGCGAGCACGTCCTTCGCCTGGTCCTCGGGGAGCTCGAGCGGGTCCTGGCAGACGTACTCCGAGCCCGAGGAGACCGGCGCGATGGACTTCGCCTCGAGGGCGTGCTGCATGCGGGTCATGTCGGCGATCGCGCACCGCACGATGAGCAGCGGCTCACCCTTCTCTCCCTGCCCCTCGCGCATCTCGTCCAGACCATGGTCGATCAGCTCGAGCTCGAGCGCGTCCGCGTCGATCCCGCCGGCCCCGAGCCGGAAGACGCCCATGCGCTTGAAGTGGTACGCCACGCTGCCCACGTTCCCGAGATTGCCGTGGTGGGCCTTGAAGTGGGACCGGACGTTGGCGACCGTGCGCGTGGGGTTATCGGTGGCGGCCTCGACGAGGACGGCGATCCCGTGGGGGGCGTACCCCTCGTACAGGATCTCCTGGTAGTCCACCGCGTCCTGGCCGGAGGCCCGTCGGATGGCGGCCTCGACGCGGTCCTTCGGCATGTTCGCCGCCCGCGCGTTCTGCATGACGCGCCGGAGCTGCGGGTTGCTCTCGGGGTCGGGGCTCCCCTTCTTGACCGCGATCGCGATCTCCTTGGCGAGCCGGGCGAACTGCTTCGCCAGCCGGTCCCACCGGGCGAACATCGTGACCTTGCGCTTCTCGAAGATCCGACCCATG
>CAZJJQ010000794.1:0-1945 GCA_964546345.1 uncultured Planctomycetales bacterium | reverse complement strand
CCAGCACGAGCACCTTCGCCCACCCGAGGCGGCCCTCGCAGAACGCGCGATCGACTTCCCGGAGCTCGAGGAGCCGGGCGCCCACCCGCAGCAGCTCGGCGACGCGGCGTCGATCGAGGCCCAGCCTCGCCTCGGCGTAGTGCGCGGTGCTCTGACAGCCGGACGCGAGGTAGAGGCGCCGGGCGTCCATCTCGACGAGATAGAAGGCGAGCACCCGCCGGCCCGTCTCCTCGTGGCGCGCCGCGCGGGAGAGACGGAGGCAGACCTCTTCCCCCGTGAGCCCCCCGCGCATCTCGGTGGGATCGACCAGGGGGGACGGGGTGGAGGCCTCGCCGGGCGCACCGGGGGAACCGGGGGAACCCGGGGAACCGGGAGAACCGGGGGCACCGGGGGGGCCGAGGGGAGCGGCGGAACCGGGGGCCGATGCCGCCCCCGGCTCCGCACCGGGAGGGGGCTCGGCGGTGACGGGAGGAGTCGTCTTAGGGGGTAGGGAGGCGGACACCTCCGAGAAGGGGGAGGGAACGAACGTCGGCTCGAGCATGGCGAACATCCACGCGGTCTGTACGCATGTTGTTCGTACTCTACACCCCCCCACCGACAGAGGCAAGGCGCCGACCGGCGCGCGGGAACAGACGAGCATCGAGCCCACTCCCGGAGGCTCCCTCCTCGCGGACCCCGGCCTCGTCGCACACCGGCTCCCTCGGGCCCACCGTCACCCTTCTTGCGGGGCGCTCCCGCCCCCCCCTCCCCCGCCGCCCCCACCCTCCCGCGACGCGCCGCCCCCTACCGCCGGCGAATCACCAGCATCCGCGGGGTCGTGTAGGCGTGCACCGCGTCGCGCACGCCCTCGCGACCGAGGCCGCTCTCACGCTCGCCGCCGTAGGGCATCGTGTCCACGCGGAAGGTCGGCGCGTCGTTGACGATCACGGCGCCCACCGTGAGGCGTTCCTCGGCGCGCAACGCGGCGTCGAGGTCGGCGGTGAAGACCGCCGCCTGGAGGCCGTACACGGTGTCGTCGGCCCGGGCGAGCCCTTCCTCGAACGAGACCACCGGGTCGAGGGTGACGACGGGGCCGAAGACCTCCTTGCGGTGCACGTCCGCGTCGAGGGGCGCGCCCTCGACGACGACGGGCGGGACGACGTTGCCCTCGCGCGGGCCGAAGCGCGTGACGCGCGCCCCGCGCTCGGCGGCGACGGCGATGCAGCCCTCCACACGTGCAGCCGCCTCGGCCGAGATCAGGGGGCCGACGACGGTCTGCGGGTCCTGCGGGTCGCCCCAGCGCACGTGCGTGCGGATGCGGTCGAGCAGCCGCTCCCGGAAGCTCCCCGCGACCTCGGCGTGGACGAACACGCGCTGCGCCTTGATGCACACCTGCCCGGCGTGCGCGAACGCGGCCTCCGCGAGGCGCGCGGCCGCGTCGTCGAGGTCGGCGCTGCGGTCGATCACGGCGGCCGCGTTGCCGCCGAGCTCGAGCACGACGTGCTTGCGGCCTGCCTTCGCGCGCAGGGCCCAGCCGACGGCGCTGCTGCCGGTGAACGAGACCGCCGCGGGCCGCGGGTCGAGGACGAGCGCCTCGCCGAGCGACGGATCGCGCCCGACGACGACATTCACCGCGCCGGGCGGAAAGCCGCACTCGTCGAGCAGCGCGCCGAGGAGCAGGCCCGTCGTGGGGCACCGCTCGGAGGGCTTGAGCACCACCGCGTTGCCGGCGGCGAGCGCCGGCCCCACCTTGTGCACGCACAGGTTGAGCGGAAAGTTGAACGGCGTGATCGCCGCGACCACGCCGAGCGGCCTCCGCCGCACGATCGCCGCCCGGCGCTCGCCCTGCGGCGCGGTGTCGAGCGCGGGCGCCTCGCCGTGGAGGCGCACCGCCTCGCCCGCGCACGCCTCGAACGTGCGGATCGCGCGCTCGACCTCCCCCTTCGCGTACCGGATCGGCTTGCCG
>CAZJJQ010000793.1:0-1952 GCA_964546345.1 uncultured Planctomycetales bacterium | reverse complement strand
CCGCGCCCGCACCCGCCCCCGTGGCCGCGGCGGCGACGGACGGCGCATCGATGGGCATCGATGGAGTGGCGGCGGTGGGGGCGTGCGCGGAGAGCGTCCCGGGGGCGTCGTTGGACGCCGCGGCCGGCGCGGGCGCCGGTCCCCTCCAGATCACGCTCGCGCCGCCGAGCTCGAGCGCGTCGCCGCGGCGCAGGGAGCCCGCAAGATGACCGGCCGCGTCCGCGACCAGGAGCTCGTCCCCGATGCGGGTGAGGACCGCGTGGCGGGGGGCCCATCCGCAGTCCTCGCGACGCACGTCGGCGTCGGGGCCGCTGCCGAGGACCACGCGGTCGCTCTCCAGCGCGAGCTCCTCGCTCCGCCCCCCCGCCACGAGGCGCAGGCGGATCACGAGGGGCTCCGGGCGGGGTAAGACGACGCGGTCACGCGAAGGAAGCGTAGCCCGGGATCGGGGCGGTCGAACGGGGAACCCCGGTCCGGAACGGCGCTCCGTCCCCCCTCCCCGCGCGCCCCACCCTCCTCTACCTGGCCGTCGCCTTGCGTGCGTACGTCTCCGACGCCTGCAGGGCGAGGACGGCCAGCGCCGTCATGTAGACGCGCCCGCCGTCGGGGCCCCAGGGGTCGATGGGATCCCACGAGCCGCGGGCGCCGCACGCGTCGCCGTCCGTGCGCTGGTGGTCGGCGAGGGCCTCGACGAGGCGGCGTCGCCATGCGGCGGCGCCGTCGCCCCCGGCCTGCGCCATGGCGATGGCCTCGAGGTGCCAGGAGTAGAGGTCGATGGAGCCGTCCTTCGGGTTCCAGGTCGGCGGCAGCGCGGTGACGAGGCCGATCCCCTTCGTGACGGAGGGCGTCGCGAGCGGGTCCTCGCCGAGGAGGGTCCGGACGAAGACGCCGATGGCCGTCATCCCCTCGACCTTCTCCGCCGGGAACGTGTCCACCTGCTCGACGTGGCGCGCGGAGCCCGTGCCGCGGACCTGGTAGCCGAGGCGGCCCGAGTCGGGGTCGGTCATCGCCTCGATCCAGGTGCGGCAGGCGTCGAGGGCCTTCGGGTCGATCGTGAAGGGCGCGGGGCGGTCCTTCGGGGCCGCGGCGTTCGCCCTCCGCGCCGCCTCGAGGGCGAGGAACATCCATCCGGTGATCGAGGTGTCGTTGTCGCCGGGACGGGTGCCGTATCGCCACACGCCGTCCGGATTGCGCGCGAGGGAGACGTAGTCGAGGGCGCGCTGCGCGCTCGTGAGCCCGGCCGGCGACGGCGCGGCCGCGTACGCCTCGACGAGGGCGAGGGTCGCGATCGCATGGTTGTAGATGAAGTGCCCGGAGGTGCGGGCCCCCACGCAGCCCTCGACGTCCTGCATCGAGCGGAGGAAGCGGAGGCCGCGGGCGATCGTCCTTCCCTCGGCCCCTTCCGTGCGGCTCGAAGCCCCTGCGCCGAGGAAGGCGAGGAGCGCGAGGCCCGTGACGCCCACGTCGTTGCGCGGCTTCCCCTGGCCGTCGAGCGTGGGGTGCTCCACCGGCTGCTCGTGGCACCAGCCCTGGAACCCCGCGGCCTCCCACGCGCCGTCGCGCGCCTGGTGCGCCCTCAGCCACGCGAGGGCGAGGTCGATCGCGCGCTGCGAGCGGACGGCGGGATCGGCGGCGGGGGCGGGCGTGGGCGCGGTGGCAACCTGGGGAGGAGGGGGCGTGGCCTTCGGCTCGACGAGCGACTCCTCGAGGTCGGGCTCCGGTTCCTCCGGGGGGGCGGTGTCCCGGGAGGGCGGGGGGGCCTGACGGCCTCGGGGCGGGGGTGGAGGCAGGGGCAGGATCTTCGCGTTCGGCCCGCCCGCGAACGGAAGCCCCGCGATGCGGACCTTTCCTCCCGCGGGAACGTCGCGACGCTGCTGCTCGGCCCAGGCCCGAAGCCACGCGAGCGAACCCGGGACGCCGGGGATCGCGGGATCGGTGCCGTGTTTCGCGGC
>CAZJJQ010000792.1:0-1954 GCA_964546345.1 uncultured Planctomycetales bacterium | reverse complement strand
GGCGGGTCCTACACCCACATCCCCGTGATGCGTGCCTCGAACGCGAGCCGGCCGTCCACGTAGCCCTGCGTGTCGAAGACGGCGCGGCGCGACCGGATCTCGACCTTCTTGCCGAGGATCAGGAGCGTCTCGCCCGGGAGGATCGCCCCGCGGAACTTCACCGCGTCGATGCCTCCGAAGCCGAAGAAGCGGTCCCCGTACTCCTTCGCGTCGTAGACCCGTCGGACGAAGTACGAGCACAGCTGGGCGGCGGCCTCGATCATGATCACGCCCGGCATGAGCGGACGGCCGGGGAGGTGCCCGCGGGCCCAGAACGGGTCGGGGCCCAGCTCGAGCACCCCGGCGACCAGCCCCGACGCGTCGTCCACGTAGCAGATGCGGGTCAGCTGCTCCATCTCGAACCGCTGGGGGTTCGCCTTGCGGATGTCCTCGAGGGTCGCGACCGTGCGGGTCGGATCGATGGCGGCGAGGTCGATGAGCGGTTCGGAGGGCATGGAGGGGTTCCCGGAAGCGGGGGAGGATAGCGAGGCCCCGCGACCGCAGGTAGCATCGACCCAGGCCTTCCGACTCCTCCGACCGGAGCCGCCATGCTGCGCCGCAACCGTCCGGGCGCGCCCCCCGCCGCCCCCCTCCTCCTCCTCCTTCTCGGACTCGGGGCGGGGCTCGTTCCCCACCGACCCGCACGGGCGGACGAGCCCCCGCCGCCCCCGACCTCCCCCGTGCCCCCGGCCTCTCCCGCGCCCGCCGCTCCCCCGGCTGCGGGGAAGCCCCCCGCTGCGCCGGCTCCGGCGCCGCTGGCGACGATCGCCGACGCCGAGGCCGCGCCGCTGCTCGACGGGCTCAAGAAGGCGCTCAAGGCCCGCACGAGCGGCGAGGCGCTGCCCGCGCTCGAGGCTCTCGCAGGCAAGTCCCACAAGGACTTCGAGGCGGCCCTCCAGAAGCTGCTCGTCCATCCCTCGGTGGACGTCGCCGCGAAGGCGGCGCGGTGCCTCGGAGAACGGGCGGGACCGAAGACGCCGGGGGTGCTGTGGCGTGGGTGGGCCCTGCCCGTCAACGACAAGCGGTGGGTCGTCAAGGCCGCGATCCTCGAGGCGCTGGCCGCCACGAAGGCCCCGCTCGACGCGAAGGGCTGGGACGAGATCGAGTCGGTGTGGCGCGCGGCGCCCAGCACGGAGGCGATGGTCGCCGTCGCACGCTACTTCACCCTGCTCGGGACCGACAAGCGTCCGTGCAAGATGTTCGCGCTGTGGCTCGACGAGCCCAAGGCGGGCAGCGTCGCCGACGCCGCGAACCCGCCCGCGTCGTATTGGGAGGCGCGGTGGAAGACGTGGCAGGCGGTCAAACCCGTGGTCGTGGACGCGCTGCTGGCGATCACGGGCCAGCACTTCGACACCAGCGAGGAGGCGAAGGCCTGGTTCAAGAAGAACCCGAAGTTCGGGGTGGAGTGGTAGGGGGGGGCGCCGTCCGGTCACCGGCCGGTCGGCGGCGCGCCCTCGGCGATCCGTGCCGACAGGCCGTCCGGAGCTCGCACCCCGCGCAGACGTCGGGCACGTGCCGGTGGCGGCAGGCTCCCAGGATGCCGGGGCGCGCGAGCGCGAAGTCGAACCGCGTCGGGTCGTCGGGGTCGTGGACGGCGAGCCCGCGCGTCACCTCCACGGCGGCCTTCCAGTCGGGGGCGCGGCGTCGCGTCAGCCGCACCTGACGGGCCACGCGGTGGACGTGGGTGTCCAGGGGGACGAGCAGGTCGCGGGGCGTCAGGGGGCCGTGCCAGAGGCCGAGATCGAGGCCGTCGTCGGGCCGGACGCACCATCGGGCGAGGAGCAGGGAGCGTTTGCACGCGCCGCCGCGCTCGGGGTCGGCGAGCAGGAACGCCCGTGCGCGTCGCCGGAGGGGCGCCGCGGCGGCTGGGACCGTGGCCGCGAGCCGGAACCAGGCCGCGAGCCCGGCGCGCAGG
>CAZJJQ010000791.1:0-1959 GCA_964546345.1 uncultured Planctomycetales bacterium | reverse complement strand
ACCCCGGCAGATGCTCCCGCCCGCCCTCCGGCCCCGCCTTCCGACAAATGACGGCCCCCCGCGGTAGCGTGGCCGCATCGTGAGCGCGAACGCCGACCGCATCCGACGCATCCTGTCCGACGCCGGCGCTTCGCTGCGCCGCGCCTCGGAGCTGCCGCCGGCGCCGCCGAAGCCTCCGGCCGACCCGGCCGCCGTCGAGGCCGACGCACGCTCCGAGCGGGCCCGCCTCCTCGAACGCCTGCGGGCGCTGCGGGCCGGCACGGCGACGTCGGCCCGTCCCGCGACCCGCGACCTCGCCGGCACGCTCCCGGCGGACCCGCCCGCGCTGCCCGTCGAGGACGACGACGACCGGCCCCTCCCCGAACGCGTCGGAGGCGTCGTGCGGTCGGGCCCAGGGGGCTCGTTCCTCTTCGTGGAACGACGCTGGTCCCTCGCGTCCCGGCACGGCGACGTGCGCCTCGGCGACATCCCGGAGCACGTGCTGCCGCTGCGCCGCCGCGAGCGTCGGCCGGGCTCCCCCGCGCACGTGGACCCGCGCGCGGCGGTCTACCTCGACGTCGAGACCACGGGGCTCGCGGGGGGCACGGGCACGGTGGCCTTCCTGGTCGGCGCGGGCCGCGTCGAGGGCGACGCGTTCGTCGTACGGCAGTACTTCGTCCGCGACTTCCCCGACGAGCCGGCCGTCCTCTCCGCCCTGGCCGAGGACCTCGGCGACGCCCCCCTCGTCACGTTCAACGGGCGCAGCTTCGACTGGCCCCTCCTGACGACCCGGTGGCGCCTCCACCGTACGCCCGTGGCCGACCGGGATCACGTGGACCTCCTGCCGCCGTCGCGCCAGCTCTGGGCGGGCAGCCTCGCGTCCCACGCCCTCGGGCAGCTCGAGCGGCACGTCCTCGGCGTGGTCCGCACGCACGACCTGCCCGGCGCCCTGATCCCGGCGGCGTACTTCGCGTGGCTCCGCGAGGCGCGCACGACCGCCATGGCGATGGCGTTCCACCACAACGAGGTGGACATCGTGAGCCTGGCGGCCCTGGGCGCGGTCATCGGTCGGCTCCTCGAGGATCCTGCGAGCCGACCGGACGCGCTGGCGACCGACCACCTCGGGACCGCCAAGCTGCTGGTGAACCAGGGCCAGCTCGACAAGGCGAAGGCCTGCCTCGAGGCCGCGGTGGCCGGCGGCTGCGACGACGGCAGCCCCGCCCTCCTGCGGCTCCTCGGCAGGCTCCACCGCCAGGCGGGCGACCTCGACGCCGCGGCTCGCACGTGGGAGCGTTGGCGGCTCGAAGGCCCCGAGTTCGACGCGCATCCCTACGAGGAGCTCGCGAAGCTGCACGAGCACCGCCGCAGGGACCTCGCTGCCGCGCTCGGCACGGTGGAGGACGCCCTGTCCCGCTGCCCCCGCGGCGACGAACGCCGCGCGCGCCTCGAGCACCGCGCCGCGCGGCTGCGCCGCCGCCTGTCCCACCGTCGCCCCGAGGAGCCCACCCGATGACCGGGCACGCGCCGGAGGAAGCAAGCGGCGACCGGCCCGCCCCCACGATCACGGTGGACGGCTGGCTGCGCAAGCGCCGCATCGCCGTGTGCGGCGCGACCCCCAAGCGCGACCGCTGGGGCTACCGCGTCTTCCGCCGCCTCCTCGACGAAGGCTACGACGTGATCCCCGTGCACCCGGTCGCCCCCCACGTAGACCAGATCCCGTGCCACGCGACGCTCGCCGACATCCCGGGCGGGGTGGATGCCGTGAGCGTCATCACGCCCCCGTCCGCCTCGCTCGAGGTGGTGCGGGCCGCCGCCGAGATCGGGAGCCCCCCGTGCTGGTTCCAGCCGGGCGCGTCCTCGGACGAGGTCCTCGCGGAGGCGCGACGGCTCGGCGTCGCCACCCTCGCCGGGCCGTGCGCGCTGGTCGAGCTCGACCGCCGCGGCGGCCGCCCGGGCGGCGCGCGCCGCTGATCGGGGACG
>CAZJJQ010000790.1:0-1959 GCA_964546345.1 uncultured Planctomycetales bacterium | reverse complement strand
CAGCTGGCCCGTCAGCATCTCGTAGAGGATCACGCCGACGGCGTAGAGGTCGGCGCGGTCGTCCACGGTCGAGGCGCCCACGCGCTGCTCGGGGGCCATGTACTCGTAGGTGCCGAGGATCACGTCGGTGCGGGTGAGGCGCGACACGGCCTCGGCTGCCTCGCCCCGCACGATCCGCGAGAGGCCGAAGTCCACGACCCGCGCGCGGCCCGCGTCGTCGAGGAGCACGTTCTCGGGCTTGAGGTCGCGGTGCACGACGCCCCGGCCGTGGGCGTACCCGAGGCCCGTCAGGACCTCGCGCGCGACGCGCAGGGCGTCGCGCCACGGCATGGGCCCGCGCTCCATGACGCGGCGCAGGCCCTCGCCGCGGACGTACTCCATGACGAAGAAGCAGCGACCCTGGTCCTCGCCGCGGTCGAGCACCTCGACGAGGTGCGGGTGCGAGAGCGAGGCGAGCACCTTCGCCTCGCGGCGGAACCGCTCCACGAACGAGCGGTCGCCCGAGAGCGCGAGCGGGAGCACCTTCACCGCGACGCGGCCGCGCCCGAGGTGCTCGGCCTCTTAAACCGGGCCCATCCCGCCGCGGCCGACCTCGCGCACGCGGCGGCGGCCGTCCAGCACCGTGCCCGTGAGGTCGTCCGCGGCGGGCGTCGTGGGGACGCCCGGCGTGGGCGTGAGCGCGGCGACGACCGACGAGACCGCGGGACGGGCCGCGGTCGGCATGCCCCACGGGGAGAAGGCCGAGCGGCACGCCGGGCAGGCGACGGCCGTCGCGTCCGCGGTCGCGGAGACCGCGGCGCCGCAGTCGGGGCAATGGACCGTGGTGCCGTGCGTCACGCGGTTCGTATCCTCGGGAGTGAGGGTGGGGCGCATCACGCCCGACCGTTACCCACATGCCGTGCCACGGCCCGCGCGGGCGATCCTCGGCGACCGGCCTTCGCCGCAACCCCGCGCACGGGCCCAGGTTACGCGGAGCGGGAGGTTTCGGGGGCTTCCCGCGGCCCCTCCCCCCGTGCTCGCCCGTCGAACGAAACGTTGAACGGTCCGTTCTGGGAGTCGGCGTCCGGGCCCCGCCCCCCGCAGCCCGACCCTCCCGCGGAGCGAAGCGGTCGGGGCCGCGGTTGGCCGCCGGGGGTGGGGGCGGGAGAAGAAGGCGAAGGTCCTCTGACCCATCCTCAAGTCCAAGGCCGTGACGATCGACATGGGCAAGGTCCGCGGCAAGGTAGACGGGGAGTAACCTGCCCAAGCCTGATCCTAAGTCGAGAGGCATCGGAGCGCTCAGAAAGGCGATTCGGCGGACCCCCGCCGGGCCTAAACGCGATCGGTTGCGAGCGGAACTCCAAGCGCAGATGCGCGTGATGATCAAGCGCAGCATGGAGATCGCGGCTAAGCATCCGAATTCCTGGCAGCGATCTTATGATCGGCTTCTCAAGGCAGTCCATCACCTACCCGCTAGCGGACGGGGGGACGCGGCTGCCCTCGACTCGATCTACATTCTGCTCTGGTACCTGATGGAGCAGACGGACATCCCCGGTGTTTCCGATTATCCCGAGGGGTTTCAGTGGGCAAAGGACGCCCCTGCGCCCAAGCCAGAGCCCACGCCCTTTCAGACTCGGATGGAGCGCAAGACCCCTAAGAAGCGTGAAGGGTAGTGCGCACCAATGACGGAGAACCTAGCAGACGAGAGCGAACTGAGGCGCTAAGCCATCGGAAAGTTCTTCCTAGACCAGTACTAGTAGGCCACTTGACGTGCCTCCGCCCCCGTGGTTCCCTCTGTGACAAGGAGGCTACGAATGAAACCCACGTGGGAATTCGCAGGGAATCGGTTCATCTCCGCCCCGTTCCTCTGGGACGACAGCCTAGAGGGGCAGATCGTCGCAGTCAGGCGTCAGGCAATGGCGGGAGCCTACTGCACCCTCTCGGTCTACGTCTCCGGGGCGCAAGCGGCAGAGACGTGGG
>CAZJJQ010000789.1:0-1962 GCA_964546345.1 uncultured Planctomycetales bacterium | reverse complement strand
TCCCCCGGCGTCGAGGCCGGAGCCTCCGTGCGCGCGTGTCCGGTGCGCCGGGCGGCCGGACGGGCCTCGAACGGGGACGGGGCACGGGGCCTTCGCCCGTCCGACCGATCCGGTCGTCGTTCACGGAGCGACGCCATTCCGGCGCTGGCCTTCATGGGCTGGGGGTCCCAGGTGGGGAGGGGCGCCGTCCCGCAGCGCACTGCGGCGACGGCCCGACCTCACCTTGGGAGCAGGAGCATGGCTCTTTCACGGCCCGGGCTGGCTCCCGCGACCCGAAGGGAAGTGGGGGGGCTGGCCACCTGGCACCCCGAGGCGGACGCCCGCCGGATCCCACGGTCGTCGGCCGGGAGGCCGCGGTTCCGGCGCGGCGAAGTGTGAGGGGCGGGCGCCCCGGCGGTGGCGAGGCACCGCAGCCGCGCGCGCGCGTGGCCGCGGGCGTGCGCTTGAGGGCGGACCCGGTGGAGAGCTGCCTGGCCCTCAGGTGCGAGCGAGTGACGACGGTGCCCGGATCGGAGTCGAACCCCTTCCTGCTTCGCGCCTCAGCGGATCGACGATCAACCGCGAGCTCTGCGCGCTCTCGTCGCTCTTCCGCTGGTCGATCCGCGAGGGCTACGCGGAGGCAAATCCGGTCGCCCGCGTCCAGAAGTTCAGCGAGAAGGGCCGCGAGCGCGAAACCTACCTGACCGACATCGCGGCCCGAGATCTCGTCCATGCTGCCTGCGCCGACCTACAGCCGTTCCTCGTCTGTGCGCTCAGCACCGGCATGCGGAAGGGGGAGATCCAGACGCTCACGTGGGCGTCGGTGGACCTCGAGCGCCGATTCCTGACGGTCGAGCCCGAGAACAACAAGGTCGGGAAGGCTCGGACTATCCCGCTCTCGGCCTGGCTCGAGGAGGTGCTGAACCCGATGGCGCCGCCGGCGGGCGCACCCCGGTCGAAGCTGCTCGTCTTCCGGACGGCCGACGGCCTCCCCATCAACGACTGGCAGCTCCGCAAGAGGCGTGACCCGGCAATCGCGGCGTGTGAGTCCATCCCGGCCGAGAACAAGCCCAAGATCAGCATGCACGTGTTGCGACACACGTCGGCGAGCCTCATGGTCGCGGCCGGCGTCCCGATCTTCGACGTCGCCAAGATCCTCGGCCACTCGACCCTCCAGGTGACGATGCGGTACGCGCACTTCGCCCCGGCGGCCGGCCGGCTGGCGATCGACGCCTTGGACCGCAAGCTCCGGCCGGACGGCGCCCCGGCCATCGTTGCCGAGACCTTGGTCCCGTACGTCCGGTCGTGGGACACCGGGGGTGGGGAGGACCCGCCCGCGCTGCCGCTCCTTCGGATCGTCCGGGACTCGGCGTAGCCCGGGCGCGGCATAAGTAAGCAATCTAGTAAGCAGTCGCCCCTTGCGCCCGGCCCCAACCGACGTAAGTTGTTGCTAGGCCTCATGGGAGAGGTTGGCGAGCTGGTGCTCCCCACGGTCTTCAAATGGTTTTTTGGCGTGGCCCGGTGGGGGGGTGATGACCGCTCCGGGCGGCGAATCCTACTTGTTGCCTGGCAAGGGGTTGCGCTTGTAAGGCGAGGCCAGAGCTGGAGTTAGGCCCGAAGTGGGGGCCGCCCGATCGCTCGGCCGAGACGGTCACCGCCGTTCACGCCCGTCCACCGCCGTTCACCGAAGTTGCCAGCGTTCGGCCCCCGTTTGGGCCCCCGCCGTGTCCGCCCCCGAAGGCAGGCTGGAAGGCATGGCCAAGCGCACTATTCTCCTGCCGCCGCCGCCCGATTGGTGCGGACTCTGCCTGAAGAAGAAGCCGCTGAGCGACAGCCACATCATCGCTCGGCACATGGGCGAGCGGATGAAGTCCTACTCGGCGACAGGGAAGATCCGTCAGGGGGACGCGCCGAACAGGACGGTCCAGGAGCGGCCCCCGCCTGAGAGCGTCGTAGGAAGCATTGCCTCGAGCGTCACACACG
>CAZJJQ010000788.1:0-1963 GCA_964546345.1 uncultured Planctomycetales bacterium | reverse complement strand
GGCGCCGGCGCGGGAGCCGGCGCCGGCGGGGCGGGCGGATCCTCGGCGAGCGCGGACGGCGCGACGAAGGAGAGGGCCGCGACCACGCCCAGGGCGAGCCCAGCGGCCCAGGTCCGCCGGCGTCCCGTGGCGAAAGTCCCGGGACGACGGAACCCATGGCGCGTGAACACGTTCGGGCGGCTCGTCATCGACATGCATCCTCCCGCGCCGGAGACCATCCCGTACGCGTACCAACCTCGAAGCGCGCAGTTTCGCCCGCCTCCGACGCCAGGTCAAACGCTCTCTCTGGCCCGTCCGGACGATGGCGGCGCTGCGGCCCCGAGGTGTACGTCGGTTGGACGCCGCCCCCTCCGCACCCCTTCCCCCCATCGGCCCGACCGGGGGGGCACCCCCTGCGCCGCTCCGCTCTCCGGACGGCCCGTGGTATAGGAACGGGCTCGTGTCCCCTCGCCCGCCTTTCGGAGGCTCAATGGCCGTTCGCGTCCAGGTCAAGAACAACGAACCGCTGGAGAAGACGCTCCGGCGCCTGCGCAAGATCTGCAACAACGAGGGGATCACGCGCGAGCTGAAGCGTCACGCGTACTTCGAGAAGCCGAGCGAGCGCCGCCGCCGCAAGGACCGCGAGCGCATCAAGACGATCCGTCTGTCGCAGACCCCGGAAGAGGCTCCGCGGCCGTAGGCTCGGGGGGCGTCGGCCCGCCGCGTCGGTGCTCCCGGCGCGACAGCCACGCGCGGGGCTCCGCCTCGGGGGGCCGGGGCATCCCTGCGCCCCGTGGGGCTCTCCGCGGGTGGCGAGCCCCAGCCGGCGCCGCGTGAAGGCGCGTCCGCGGTCGAACCAGCCCCCGAGGACCCCATGGGAAGCGGCGATCCGTCCTTCGGTGCCGCGCCCTCCTCCTCCGCCGCCGGTCGCCCCTCCCGGGGCGCCCTGATCGCGGCCCTCGTCCTCTTCTTCGTGTCCGGCGCCGTGGGCCTCGCCTACGAGGTCGCCTGGACGCGACGGCTGCTGCTGCTCCTGGGCTCCACCTCCGTCGCCTCGGCGCTGGTGCTCTCCGTGTTCCTCGGGGGCCTCGGGCTCGGCGCGCGGCGCCTCGGCCCCCTCGCCGACCGGGTCCGCCGTCCCCTCGCGTTGTACGGGGCGCTCGAGCTGGTGGGCGCCCTGTGGGCCCTGGCGGTACCCCTCCTCGTCGCGGCGCTCGAGGGACCCTTCGCGGTGTGGGCTGCGGACACCGGGGCCTCGGACGGGGGGGGCGCGGTCCGGATGGGGCTGCGCCTCCTCGTGGCCGCGGTGGTGGTCGCACCTGGGGCCTTCCTGCTCGGCGGCACGTTCCCGGCGCTGCTGCGGGCCTTCATCCGACGCGAAGAGGAGGTGGGGCCGCGGGCCGTCGCCCTGTACGCCACCAACACCGTCGGGGCGGTCGCGGGGGCGCTGCTCACCGGCTTCTTCGGCTGGTACGTCTTCGGCGTCGCCGGGGTGATCCGGGTCGCCGCGGGCGCCGCAGCTGCCGTCGGGATGGGGGCCCTGGTGCTCGCCTTCCGGCGACCGACGGGGGGACCCGCCGCGGGCGCGCCGGCGTCCGTCCCCGGGCTGCCCGGCGCCCTGCCCCCGACGCCCCCTGCCATCCCCCGGGCCTGCCTCCTCCTCTCGGCCTTCTGCGGGTTCCTCGGCCTGGGCCTCCAGGCGGCCGGCGTCCGCATCCTCGTGTTCTTCGTCGAGGGCTTCACGGCGTCGTTCTCCGCCATGGTCGGCGCCTTCCTCGCGGGCTTGGCGCTCGGGAGCCTCGCCCTCGGGCCGTTCCTCGTGCGCCGCGTCCGCCCGAGGCCCGCGCTCGGCGCGCTCCTCCTCGCCACGGGCGCGGCGGCGCTGCTCGAGCTCGCGCTGCTCCCCGCGTTCGAGCCCTGGCTGCGGGACCTGCGCGGCGGCCTGTACGCGGGGCGCGAGCTCGCGGCGGCCCAGCGGTGGACC
>CAZJJQ010000787.1:0-1971 GCA_964546345.1 uncultured Planctomycetales bacterium | reverse complement strand
GCTTCCGCGACCTGGGCGTCCTCGTGACGGGCGGCGCCGCCGGCCTCGGGGCGTCGCTCGCGAAGCAGCTGGCCGGGGTGGGGGCGCGCCTCGCGATCACCGCACGACGCGCCGACCGGCTCGAGGCGGTGGCGGCCGATTGCCGGGCCCTGGGCAGCCCACTCGTGGTCCCGATCGTGGACGACCTCGCCGACCCGGCGGCTCCCGACCGCATCGCCCTGCGCGCGACGGAGGCGCTCGGCGCGGTGGACGTGCTCGTGAACAACGCGGGGTTCGGGGTCGCGGGGATGACCGAGCGCTCGTCGCGCGAGCGCGTCGCGCAGATGATCGACGTGAACTGCAAGGCGCCCGTGGCGCTCACGCGCCTCCTGCTCCCCGGGATGCTCGAGCGCCGCAAGGGCTACGTCCTCAACCTGGCCTCCATGGCGGGGATCATGCCCGCGCCCTTCCAGGCGGGGTACGCGGGCACGAAGGCGTTCCTGCTCAACTGGAGCGAGAGCCTGCGCGAGGAGGTCCGGTCGCGGGGCGTCGAGGTGACGGCGCTCTGCCCGGGCGTCACCGACACCGAGTTCTTCGAGGTCGCCGGCTACCGCGGGACCAACAAGTTCCTCAAGTACAAGATGGCGGTGGACCCCGTGGCGCGGAAGGGGCTCGTCGCGCTCGCCAAGGGGAAGCCTCGCGTCGTCCCGGGCGCGCTCAACAAGACGCTCATCTTCGTGGGGATGCGGCTCTCGCCGCGCTGGCTCGTGCAGTCGGTGGCGCGCCGCCTGATGATCCGTCGGCCGCAGCCGAAGCGCGAGGGGTAGGTCCCGCTACGCTCCGTCCGTCGGCGTGGCCGGGCGGCCCGCCATGTCCCCCAGCGTCTCCTCGAGCAAATGCAGCGTGGCCTTGCGCAGCGGGCGCAGCAGCGGGTTGCTCGCGAGCGAGACGAGCCGGACCACGAGGTCGGTCGAGCGCTCGACCAGGGCCTTCGTGCGGGCGCGCCCTGGCGAGTCGTCGTGGATCCAGAAGAGGATGATGCCCATCTCGTGCAGCCAGAGCAGCTCGGGGAGGCGCTCGGCGAGATCCTTCGGCACCTTGGCCTTCGAGCCGGCGAGCACCTCGCGCATGATCCCGATGCTCTGGAGGCGGGCGGGGGCCGACTCGGGGCCGAACGGGTTGAGCGGGCTCTTCGGATCGGCGGCGACGGCGAAGAGCAGGCCGGCGAAGCGGTGGTACGGCTCGCTCGTGTCGATCTTCGCGTGGAGCACGCCCGCGAGGCGCTCCCGCAGCCCGCGCTCGCGCGCGAGGATCGGTCGGCACGCGGCCGCGTGCTGCTCGTGGCTGTCGGCGTAGTAGCCCTGGAGGAGGTTCTCCTTCGAGGCGTAGTAGTAGTACGCGTTGCCGAGCGACACCCCGGCGCGCTCGGCGACGGCGCGCATGGTGGTCTCGACGTAGCCCCTGTCGCGGAAGAGCTCGAGGGCCGCGGCGAGGATGCGCTTGCGCGTCTCCTCGCCCTTGGCGGTCACGGGGGCGTCGTCGGGCGGCTTCGTCACGGGGGCTCGGCCTCGGGGAGGCGCCCATCATGCCCGAGGGGCGGTACGGATCCGTCCGGGAGGCGCGGCCGGCGGAAGGGGGGGCGTGCGGATCACTTCGCTTCGCCCCGACCGTACAGCGCCAGGACCAGGATCAGCGGCACGGCCAGGTAGAGCACGCCCCAACCGACGGGCCCCGCGACGAGGGCCGGGAGCGCGAAGAACGCCGTCCACAGCGTGGCGGTGCGCAGCTCGCGCGGTCCGGCGAGCAGGCCGAGCACGCCGGGAGCGCCCACCCAGACGGCGGCGCCCGGGTGGACCTGCGCGGCGAAGGAGAGCACGACGCCCAGGACGGCCACCGCGAGGATGGAGCACCACCCGTGCGTCTCGCGGACGCGCCGCGTCGAGCGCAGGCGCGGCGAGTGGGGGAGGGCACCCGCCGCGGCGGCGGGCGTGA
>CAZJJQ010000786.1:0-1978 GCA_964546345.1 uncultured Planctomycetales bacterium | reverse complement strand
GGGGGTCCCGAGCTCGAAGATCCAGACGACGGGGGGACGCACCCACGCGCGGAAGCCGGCCTCCGGCAGGTGCATCAGCGCCGACGGGATCGGTGCCCCAGCGGGACGCCCCTCCTGCTCCCCCATCGTCGCGTCCGGGCTGAGGCGGAACTCGGCACGCAGGAACGCACGTTTCACGTCCTCGGACTGCCATCGCAGGTAGACGTCGGGCAAGGCGAGCAGCGCGTCGCGCACCTGGGCCCCTCGCGCGGTGCGCTCGGTCTGCTCGGGAAGGTAGATCCTGCGCGTCAGGGCGAACCCCTCGCCGAACGGCGGGAACTCCTCCCCCGCGACGTACAGGCCCTCCTTTGCCGGCGGCGGCTTCTCGGACAACGGCCGCGGCATGCTGGGCTCGGGGAGGGCGCGGGGCGAGGGGGGCCCCACGGGCGCGTGCACCTCCTCCGGCCCGACGCCGGGCTCGGGCTCGCTCCCAAGCACCCGCCAGAGGACGAAGCCGGCGCCGGCGAGGACGGCGCCGCCGACGAGCCAACGCCCCAGGATCCGCGCTCCCCTCGGTCGGGGACGGGGCGCGGACGGGGTGGCGGCCGGGCTTCGCGGAGCCGCCTCCGCACGGGACGGAACGGCGACCGTCGAGGGGCCCCGAGGAGGGAGGGCGGCACGACGGGGGGCGGGCCCCGTGCCCGGGGTCTCGGAGCCGGCCTGCACACCTTGCGGCCGCCGGCGGGATGTCGCCGGCGCAGGGGCGGGGAGCGGCGGTGCCGCAACGGGTCCTGAGCCCACGGGGGAGGCGCGGGGAACCGTACGCCCGGGAACCGGGGGGACGGGCCGGAGAGGCCTCTCCCCGGAGGGCTGCGGCGGCGCGCTGGGGATCCGCCCCTCCGGACTCGACGCGACGGGCGCCGCGGGCGATCGCTGGCGGTCGGGGAGGGCGGTCGCCGCTCCGGCCGCGGCCCCGTCCGGGGAGGACAGCGGGACTTGGGAGGTGGATCCAGGCAGGGAGGCAGGGGGCGCCGGGGGAAGGGGGGGAGGAGGGCTCAGGGGGGCCGCTTCGTGCGCTACCGGCTGAAGCAGGGCTCCGCCCAGCCCCCCGGGGGTGGCCGGGCCGCCGGTCTCCGACGGGGGGACAGCGACCGCCGGGGGCGGAGCGGCGGGTGTGGTTGCGGACGCGCTGGATGGCGCTGGGGAGTCGGACCTTCGGACGGCCGGGGGAGCGGAATCCGGGACTCGCGCGGTCGGCGGCGACGGTGCCCGAGTCGTCGAATCGGACGGTTCGGTCGTTTTACGGGAGGCCCCCCTTCGGCGGGCGGACGGCGGGGCCTTCGAGCCCCTTCCCCGTCCGGCCCCGGCCGTCCCCCCCACCGGCGGAGCGCTCGGCGGGCCCCCGCCGCGCCCCTCCCACCCTCCGAAAGCGCCTTCGGCTCCCGACGCATCCGGTTCGGGGGAACTGGGTGCGCCCTCCTGCAACGACCGGGGCCGGGCATCGCGCGTGCGATCCCGGCCCCGGCGAGCAGTCATGCCACCGGGCGGGTCAGCGACCCGACCACAGCACGGAGAAGCGGTTCGCGGTCCCGCCGAGGCCGTTGAAGGAACGGTTGTTGGCGACGACCAGGGCCCCTGCCCCGTCGAACGTGCGCTCCTGGATCTTCATGCCGTTCTCGCTGCCGGTCGTCGAGAAGCCGTAGTAGAGACGACGATCCGAGAAGTCGAGGGCGATGGACGAGCTCACGCGGCCCGCGGTGGACTCGACGACCGCCACCGCGGGCGTGCCGGAGAGCGCGCCGCTCGAGGTGACCGCCAGGTTCGAGACGATGCGGAGCTGCTCCTGGCCCGGGTTCTGCTGGCCGTAGCTCTGGAACCCGGTGGAGGCGACGCGGTTGACGAACGCCACGCGCGAGCCCGCGCGGTTGGGCTGGATGTAGCCCACCGTGCGGCCCGTGGTCGAGTTCGCCGAGATGTTGCTCAGGTTGAACAGGTTGCC
>CAZJJQ010000785.1:0-1986 GCA_964546345.1 uncultured Planctomycetales bacterium | reverse complement strand
CGCGCTCGCGAGCCTCGTGCGCCGGAAGGGGCGACGCGCGGCGGTGCTCGAGGCCGACCTCGCCGACCCGGTCGCCTGCGCCGCGCTCGTGCCCGACGTCGTCGCCGCGCTCGGACGCCTCGACGTCCTCGTCACGAACGCGGCCCTCTTCGAGCCCACCGACCCGCTCACGCCCGACGTCGCCGCCTGGGACCGCCTCCTGGCCGTCAACGCACGCGCCACCTACGTCCTCACCGCCGAGGCGGGTCGCCGCATGCGCGACGCCGGCGGCGGGTGCATCGTGCACATCGCCTGCGCGTCGGCCGCGTCGCCCTGGGCGTCGTTCCTGCCCTACAGCGCGTCGAAGGCCGCGGTGGTGGCGCTGACGAAGGGCTTCGCCAAGGCCCTCGCCCCGACCGTGCGGGTCAACGCCGTGGCGCCCGGCCCGATCCTTCCCGCCGAGGGAAGCACCCCGGCCCGCGACCGGGCGGCCCTCGACGCGACCGTCCTGCGGCGGTGGGGACACCCGGACGACGTGGTCGCCGCAATCCGGTACCTCGTCCTGGACGCGCCCTTCGTCACGGGGGCCGTGATCCCGGTGGACGGCGGTCGCCACCTGAAGGGGTAGCCGCGCAGCCCGGGGGGAGGTGGGGGGCGTCGGGGGCAGGGGGGAGCGGCCGTCGGCGCCCGCACCGGGAAGGTCGCGCGGGAATTCCGCCCGTCTTCCGTGACCGACCTCACGGCTCGCGCGTGCAACACGGGCGCGGCGTGGATGGGCCACGACGCGGCCGGAGGTCGGACCGATGCACGTCGAACCGCACGCACGAGTCGGGGCCGAGGGATCCGAGGCCGGTGGAGGCGTCTCCGCGCCTGCCGGGCGCCGGACGCGGGAGCCCCGGACACCCGGGCCGCACCGACGCCCGCGCTTCCTGCTGCCGGCACTCCTCTTCTTCTTCCTGCTCGCGGGCTCCCCTCCGCTCCGGTCGGCCCCTTCCGCGTCCGCCGAGGAGGACCGCCGGGAGCCCCACCTCCACCCGCAGGGGCGCGTCGTGCCGTGCCGCGCCTGTCCCGAACCCGACGACGCCTGGTTCCGATGGGAGATGGGGCCGTTCTTCCGCGACGGCGGCGCGTACCGCGACACCTACGAGACCGACGGCGGCGAGTGCATGGCGAAGCCGCTCGCCGTGAAGGTGTCCATCGAGGGTTACGTCTGGGAGCCGGCCGGCGAGGGCCTGGTCCAGGACTGCCCGAGCGGCCGCTACGGCTACGAGCTCAACGTCCGCCTCGGGCCCGATCCGCGCTTCGACTGGCAGGTGGACGCCGAGCAGACGCAGGGCCTCGACGCCGGGCGCACCCTGGGGGTGGAGGCCGCCGCCGATGCCGCCTCTCCGGCCGTCGCCGGGCGGGGCGTCACGCTCTCGCTCACGCAGCGTCTCGAGGCCGCCCACTGCCACCGGATGCGATGGGCGGCGGCGTTCCTGCTGGCCCGGCTGCGCGCCAAGGCCGACTACGCCGTCGAGAAGCGCTGGCGGTGGTGGATCAAGAACCCGAACTGGGGCTACCAGGTCCTCTACTCGGGCGACACCTGGCGGCCCTGCGAGAACGCGCACGTCGAGCTGACCCGGCTCGCGCCCGTCTCGATCCACCTCGCGACGCGGGACGGCGCCTGCCCCGACGCGGGGTGCTCGCCCGTGACCGTGTCGGAGAGCGAAGGCTTCATGCCCAAGCCGCCCGACGACGCGCCCCCGTTCCACCCGCTCCGCTCCACCACGGTGACGGAGGCGCCGCCACCGCCGCCCCCGACGGAGCCGCCCCCGTCCCCCACCACGCCCTTTGCCGAGCCCACCCGCGGAGCCGAGGTCCCCGCCTCCGGCACCGACGCGGAGGGGGATGCCCCGCCGTGCTCGCCCTATCCGAAGCAGGGGGTGGGTCCCGCCCCCGAGCCCGACACGGCGCCCGAGCTCGCACCGCCGGGGACGCCCGTGACGCCCGAGCCGCCGGGGACGC
>CAZJJQ010000784.1:0-1988 GCA_964546345.1 uncultured Planctomycetales bacterium | reverse complement strand
CGCCTCGCCCGCGGGCCGCTGGGGGCACGTCGCCTCCGAGGCGGAGCTGCGCGACTTCTTCGGCTGCGCGGGGGGCGTGAGCGCGGGTGACGGCGCGGCGGGTGACGGCGCGGCGGGCGACCACGATCCCGTGAGCGCGGCGGCGGACCTCGCCGAGGAGTGCGCCGCGGGATGCGCGGGGGCGCTCAGGCTCGGCGAAGTCACGCTGCCAGACTTCGTGGACGACGACGGGCGCGTGCTGGACCGCGCGCAGCAGCAGGCGCTCCTCGCCCGGATCGCGGAGGCCGGGCTCGCGGAGCGGCTCGCGCGCGGCGTCCAGGGAGGGCATCCCGAGTCTGCCTACAGGGAGCGCCTGGCCTCCGAACTGGCCATGGTCGAGCGCATGGGTTTCGCCGGGTACTTCCTCGTCGTCGAGGAGTTCTGTCGGTGGGCCAGGGCGAACGGTGTGCCGCTCGGGCCGGGGCGAGGCAGCGCCGCGGGGTCGCTGGTGGTGTGGTGCTGCGGGATCACCGACATCGACCCAGTAGAGCACGGACTGTACTTCGAGCGCTTCCTGAACCCCTCGCGTGTGTCTTGGCCTGACATCGACACAGATATCTGCAAGTCGGGGCGCGGTAGGGTCATCTCCCACCTTAAGGAGAGGTACGGCGCAGACAGCGTGGGCCGCATCGTGTCGTATAAGGCCCTGCAGGGGAAGACGGCGCTCAAGGACGTGGGCCGCGCGCTGGGGATCTCGTACTTCCGCCTCAACGCAATCTGCTCGGGGGCGCCGAACCTAGTGGTGGGCAAGGCGCCCACTGTGGCGTGGATGGTGGGCAAGACCCACTCGCCGGAGTGCGCGGAGGCGCGCAAGCAAGCCCTGGCTGCTGCCGCAAACGCTGGCCTACCCCCTCCCGCCGAGCCGCCGTGCCAGTGCCCGCACAACGTCCCCGCGCTGCGCGACGCGGTTGACACGGACCCCATCGTCGCCGAGTGCGTGGCCCACGCCCGCGCCCTGGAGGGCTGCGTGCGCGAATCGGGGGTCCACGCTTCGGGGATCGTCGTCTCGCGCGGCCCGCTCCTCGACTGGACGCCGACGTTCAGGGCCGGGAAGGGAGATCGCGGGGAGCTGTGCAGCCAGTGGGCCATGGAGGAGGTCGAGGACGCGGGGCTCGTCAAGCTCGACGCGCTGGGCCTGTCCACGGTCACGCACCTCGACCTCTGCCTCTCCCTGGTCAACGCGCGCGCCGCCGCGCTGGCGACTCCTGGAGAGGGCCGCGGTGCAGCGCCCGACGCGATGCCCGCCGCAACCCCGCCGCCGCTCACCCTGGCGTCCATCCCGCTCGACGACGCGCCGACCTACGCCACGATCGCCCGCGGGGACACCCTGGGGGTGTTCCAGATGGGCAAGAGCGGCCTGCGGCGCATGCTGCGCAAGCTCAAGCCCGACCGCTTCGGAGACCTCTCGGCGGCGGTGGCGCTCTACCGCCCCGGGCCGCTCAAGAGCGGCATGACTGAGGACTACATCGAGCGCAAGCACGGGCGCCAGGTCGTCGAGCCGATCCACCCGTCCGTCGACGCGGTGCTGCGCGAGACCTACGGCACCGTCTGCTACCAGGAGCAGACGATGGCTGTGATCCGCACCCTCAGCGGCTGCAGCCTCGCCGACGCTGACGCGGTGCGCAAGATCATGGGCAAGAAGAAGCCCGAGCTGCTGGAGAAGGAGCGGGCGAAGTTCATGGCGGGCGTGGCGCGGGCGGGCGTGTGCGACCTGGCCACCGCCGAGCGGGCGTGGGGCGTCGTAGAGGCGTCGTCCATGTACTCGTTCAACAAGAGCCACAGCGTCTCCTACGCCTTCCTCGGCTACTGGACGGCGTACCTGAAGGTCAACCACCCCGTCGAGTTCTACGCCGCGTGGCTCACGACCTTGTGCGGCGAGGCGGACCGCAGCGCGAAGATCGCCGAGGCGGTCTACGACGCGCGGGCGCACGGCGTCGAGGTGCTGCCGC
>CAZJJQ010000783.1:0-1994 GCA_964546345.1 uncultured Planctomycetales bacterium | reverse complement strand
GAGCTGCTGAGCCCGCTGGCGCCGCTCACCGCGGCCGAGAGGAACGCGAGCCCGCTCTACGGCGACGGCAGCAACGTGCGTGACTGGATCCAGGTCGAGGACCACGCCGAGGGCATCCTCGCGGCCCTCGCGCGCGGGCGCCCGGGCGAGCGGTACGGCTTCGGCGGCGACGCCGAGCGCACGAACCGGCAGGTGCTCGAGGCGCTCTGCGACGCGCTCGAGGCGCTGCGGCCCGCGAACGGCAACCCCGCGATGGCGGCCCGCGGCGTCAAGCGCTACCGCGACCTCGTGACGCTGGTGGCCGACCGGCCCGGCCACGACCGCCGGTACGCGATGGACGCGTCGAAGGCGAAGCGCGAGCTCGGGTGGGCGCCGCGGCACGACTTCGCCGCGGGCATCCGCTCCACGGTGGAGTGGTACCTCGAGCACGCGGCCTGGTGCGCCGCGGTGCAGAAGTCGGGCTCGGCCCGCGATCGGCGCGGCGTGCTGCCGGCCGACGGACCGACGGCGAAGGGGGTGGCACGATGAAGGGCATCCTGCTGGCGGGTGGAGCCGGTTCGCGGCTGCACCCCGTGACCCGGGGGGTGAGCAAGCAGCTGCTCCCCGTCTACGACAAACCGCTCGTCTACTACCCGCTCAGCACGCTGATGCTCGCGGGGATCCGCGACGTGCTCGTGATCACGACGCCCGAGGACCAGGCGTCGTTCCGGCGCCTGCTCGGCGACGGCACCGACTTCGGCGTGCGGCTCGCCTACACGGCCCAGCCGCGCCCCGAGGGCATCGCCCAGGCGCTGATCCTCGCGAAGGACTTCCTCGCGGGATCGCCCGTCTCCCTGGTGCTGGGCGACAACGTCATCTACGGCCACGGGCTCACGGGCGCGCTGCGGGCCGCGGCGGCGCAGACGTCGGGCGCGACGGTCTTCGCGTATCACGTGAAGGACCCCGAGCGCTACGGCGTCGTCGAGTTCGACGCGGAGGGCCGCGCGCTCACCATCGAGGAGAAGCCCGCGAAGCCGCGCTCCCCCTGGGCGGTGACGGGGCTGTACTTCTACGACGCGGACGCGGTGCGGATCGCCTCGAACCTGAAGCCCTCCGCCCGCGGCGAGCTCGAGATCACGGACGTCAACCTCGAGTACCTGCGCCGCGGCACCCTGCGCGTCAGCCGGTTCGGCCGCGGCGTCGCCTGGCTCGACACGGGGACGGCCGAGTCGCTGCTGCAGGCCAGCAACTTCGTCCAGACCCTCGAGGAGCGCCAGGGCGTCAAGATCGCGTGTCTCGAGGAGATCTCGTACGAGAACGGCTGGATCGACATGCAGCAGGTACGGGCCCGCGCGGACGCGCACGGCAAGAGCCCCTACGGCGCCTACCTGCGCGCGCTCGTGGACGAGGGGCGCCCGCGTCGATGAGGTTCACCCCGACCGCGCTGCCCGAGGTGATCCTCGTCGAGCCCGACGTCTACAAGGACGGCCGCGGGCGCTTCGTCGAGACCTGGCACGAGCGCAAGTACCGTGAGGGCGGCATCCCCGCGGCGTTCGTCCAGGACAACGAGTCGTCGTCGGTGAAGGGCACCCTGCGAGGCCTGCACTCGCAGCGCACGCGCCCCCAGGGCAAGCTCGTGCGCGTGCTCGCGGGCGAGATCTACGACATCGCGGTGGACATCCGCCGCGGCTCCCCCACGTTCCTGAAGTGGGTCGCCCTCACCCTCACCGCCGAGTCGGCGCAGCAGGTCTGGGTGCCGCCGGGGTTCGCGCACGGCTTCCTCGTCCTGAGCGAGCGCGCCGACGTCGCCTACAAGTGCACCGACTTCTACGTGCCCGAGGACGAGCTGCGGATCCGCTGGGACGACCCCCGGATCGGCATCCCCTGGCCGATCCGCGAGCCCCTGCTCGCGCCCAAGGACGCCGCCGCCCCCCTCGTCGCCGACGTCCTGGAGCGACTGCCGAAGTAGCGGTACGGAGGCGGCGCAAAAACCTCTAATCTGGCGGGAACGCCTC
>CAZJJQ010000782.1:0-2024 GCA_964546345.1 uncultured Planctomycetales bacterium | reverse complement strand
GACGAGCCGCCGCGCGGCACGAGCCCCGAAAGCGAGCCCGTACGTCCCGACGGAGGTTTCTTCACAACGCCGGAGCGCGCTCGAAGAGGGCCACCCACAGGTCGCGGCGGTAGCGGCCGAGGGCCGCGGAGGCGACCAGGCGCAGCCCGAACGGCGCGGCCTCGGACGCGAGCGCGCGCAGGGGGATCGCATGGCGGTCGCCGCGGCGCCCCGTGAGGAGCCGCCGCAGGCCGCGAGCGAGCTGGTGGACGCTCACGGGATGATGGAACGAGACGAGCACGTGCCGCGACGACCGTGCGGCGAGGGAGGCGAGCACGCGTCCGCGCGTGGCCGCGTCCGGCAGATGGTGGAGGAAGCGGAAGCAGACGACCAGCTCGTGGGTGGGGGCCTCGGGGGGCGCCGGGGCCTCGAGATCGAGGGCCTCGACCCCCAGGCAGCGGGGATCGTCGCCGATCGCCGCCCGGGTGCGTTCCAGCATGGCGGGCGCGAGGTCCGCCGCGCGCACGTGCGCCCCGCGCGCGAGCAGCTCCCTCGCGATGCGGCCCGTGCCGCAGGGCGCGTCGAGGACCGTCGCGGGGGCGGGCACGCGCGCGAGGACGCGGGCGAGGAGCGCCCACTCCTCGGCGTGGCGCTTCTCGGAGCGCGTCGCGTAGCGCGCGGCCCGCTCGGCGTCGTACTTCGAGCGTCCCGCGTAGGTCTCGGCCGCTCCGCCGCCGGCCGCCGTCATCCGCGGGGCGTCGCCGCGAGACCCGCCGCGATCTCGGCGGTGATGGCGCGGCGGACGCGCGCGAGGTCGTCGTCCTTCACGGTGCAGCCGGCGGCCTTCTTGTGGCCTCCGCCCCCGCGCGCCACGCTCGGGGCCGCGACGTCGAAGGCGGTCTTCGAGCGGAACGAGACCTTCGTCCCCTCGCCGGGGCGGAGCCCGCGGAAGAGGATGCCCACCTCGGTGCCCTCGAGGCCGATGGCCACCTCGACCATCTCGCGTCCCTGGTCGCCCGTGAGGAGCCCGAGCTCCTCCAGGTCCCTCCAGGTGACGTAGGTCGTCGCGAGCCGGCCGTCGGCCGACGTCTCGAGGCGTTCGACGCACCGCGCGCGCAGCCGCATCGTGCCGAGGTCCTCGTTGCGGTAGAGATGGTTGGTGATCCGCTCGGGCTCGGCCCCGGCCTCGACGAGGTCGGCGCCCGCGCGGAGGGCCGCGGGGGTGGTGTTGGAGTAGGAGAAGCGCCCCGTGTCCTCGACGAGGGAGAGGTAGAGCGGCAGGGCCACGTCCGGATCCACCGGCAGCCCCAGGGCGCGGATGAGCCGGAACACCATGGCGCCGACGCTCGGCGCGTCCGGCTCGACCCAGTTGAGGACGCCGTAGCCCGTGTTCGAGACGTGATGGTCCACGTTCACGAGCGCGGCGCTCGGGGGCAGCTCGCGGTGGGGGCCCCCCAGGCGGGATGTGTCGCCGCTGTCGAAGCACAGGAGCGCCTGGGGATCGGCGAGCGCGGGCACCGTGCCGTACGCCCCCGGCGTCCAGGCCACGACCTCCGAGGCGCCCGGCAGCCACCGCAGCATGGAGGGCACCGGGGCGTCGGAGACCACGTGCGCCGTCTTCCCCGCGAGCCGCAGCGCGCGACACAGCCCGAGGGCGCTGCCGAGGCCGTCTCCGTCGAGGGGGGAGTGCCCCGTGAGCACGAAGCGGTCCGCACCGCGCACGAACGCCGCGATCGCATCCAAGCCGTCGTCGAGGAAGGTCATGGCCGGAATGTACCCGGACCCCGGGCGCGGCTGCGCCCCACGCCTCGCCTCGAGCGGTCGGCGGCAAGGACGGCGAGGACCGGAGGCGAGACGGTCCTCGCGGGGCGGGCCCCGCGGGGTGCGGGCGGACGCGGCCGGCGGGAGGTCCGAAGGGTGGCGCGCCGGCGCGAGGACTCGCGGCGCCGAGGAGGGAGGACCGGGCCTCCTCCCTCGTCGTCTCCGGGACTGTGAAGAAATCGCCATCGGGACGTACGGGCTCGCTTTCGGGGCTCGTGCCGCGC
>CAZJJQ010000781.1:0-2030 GCA_964546345.1 uncultured Planctomycetales bacterium | reverse complement strand
GGGGTTCTTCTCCACCTCGACCATGCAGATGCGGCAGTTGCCGGCGATGGAGAGGCCGGGGTGGTAGCAGTAGTGCGGCACCTCGATCCCGGCCGCGTGCGCGACCTGGATGATCGTCTGGCCCGGGGTGAACTCGAGCCTGCGGCCGTCGATGGTGATGGAGGGCATCGCTACGCTCCCGTCGCGGCCGGTGCCGGCGCCATCTTCGCGAGGAACTCCCCGCGGAACTTCTTGAGGATCGAGCGGAGCGGCCACACCGCGGCGTCGGCGAGCGCGCAGATCGTGCGGCCCTCGATGTTCTTGTAGAGGCTCTCCATGAGGGCGAGGTCGCCCTCCTGCCCGTCCCCGTCGGCGATGCGCCGGAGGAGCTTCTCGAGCCAGTGGCAGCCCTCCCGGCAGGGCGTGCACTGACCGCACGACTCGTGGGCGAAGAAGTGCGCGATGTTGACGGACGCCTCGACCATGTCCACCGAGTCGTCCATGACGATCGCGCACGCGGTCCCGAGGCCCGAGCCCGCCTTCACCAGGTCGTCGAAGCCCATCTTCACGTCGAGCTCGCCGTCGAGCAGGACGGGCATCGAGAGGCCGCCCGGGATGACGGCCTTGATCTTCCGGCCCGGCAGCGGCCCGCCGCCGTAGCCGTAGACCAGCTCCTTCAGCGTGATCCCGGCCTCGAACTCCCAGACGCCCGGCGTGCGTACCTGCCCCGAGACGCCCATCAGCTTGGTTCCGGCGGTGCCGAGGCTGCGGGGATTGGCCGGGTCGGGGGGGATGCCCTGCTTGGCGAACGCCTCGCCGCCGTGGGCGAGGATCCACGGGACGTGGGCCAGGGTCTCGACGTTGTTGATGATGGTCGGGCAGCGGAAGACGCCCTCGACGGCCGGGAAGGGCGGCTTGATGCGCGGGTGGCCCCGCTTGCCCTCGATGGACTCGAGGAGGCCCGTCTCCTCGCCGCAGATGTAGGCGCCGGCCCCGGGATGGACCCAGGCCTCGCACGAGAACTTCGAGCCGAGGATGCCCTGGCCGACGAGGCCGGCCGCGCGGGCCTCCTCCATGGCGGCGGTCATCCGCGCGATGCTGCCGGGGTATTCGCCTCGGATGTATACGTAGATCGCCGACGCCTCGATGGCGTACGCGGCGATCAGGCACCCCTCGAGCACGAGGTGCGGGTCGCGCTCCATGAGGTAGCGGTCCTTGAAGGTGCCGGGCTCGGACTCGTCGGCGTTGAGGACGAGGTAGGTGGGCTTGCCCGTGTTCTTGGCCGTGAAGGACCACTTCATGCCCGTGGGGAAGCCGGCGCCGCCGCGACCGCGCAGGCCGCTCTTCTTCACCTCGTCGGCCACCTGGGCGGGCGTGAGGGTCTTCAGCGCCTTCTCGAACGAGGCGTAGGCGCCGCGCGCGCGCGCGACGGAGAGCTTCCAGGCGTCGGGGACGTCGAAGTTCCTCGAGAGGATCTTCGTCTGCGGGTAGAGGCCGGAGGTGGTCGCCATCGATGCCCTGCTACTTCAGCCCGTCGAGGAGCGCCGACACCTTCTCGGGCGTCAGGCTCACGTGGGGCGTGTCGTTGACGTGGATGACGGGGGCGACCTCGCACAGGCCGAGGCACTCGACCTCCGTCAGGGTGAACCGCCCGTCCTGGTCGGTCTCGCCGCAGCGGATCCCGGCCTTGGCCTCGACGGCCTTGGTGAGCCCCTTGGCGCCGCGCAGCCAGCACGACAGCGTCCGGCACACCTGCACGTGGTGCCGGCCGACCGGCTTCGTGTTGAACATCGTGTAGAAGGTCAACACGCCGCGGACGTGCTGGTCGGAGCAGCCCAGGAACGCGGCGATGCCGGCCTCGAGCTCGGGGCTGATCCAGCCGCCCATCCGCTTCTGCGCGAGGTGGAGGATGGGGATCAGGGCGGCGATGCGCTCCGGGTAGCGCGCGATCAGCGCCTCGCACTCCGCCCGCAGCTCCGGGGGCGGGAACGGCGTCGGGACCGGCGGCTTGGGTGCCGGCGGGGCCAGCTTGCGCGCCGTCGCCGCGGAGG
>CAZJJQ010000780.1:0-2031 GCA_964546345.1 uncultured Planctomycetales bacterium | reverse complement strand
GGTCCCATCGGGCTCGGGGGCGCCGCCGTCCGCTGCTGGGCCTGCTTGAGCCGGTACTCCTCGAGGAGCTCGGCCGCCTGGAGCCGCGCATTGCGCTGCTTCACGGGATCCGTGACCTTCAGGTACTCCTCGAGGTCGGCCACGGCCTGCTTGTAGCTGCCCATCTTGCCGTAGGCCTGCCCGCGCTCGACGTACGCCGCCGGCCGGGCGGGGTCGAGCGCGAGCACCGCGTCGTACTCCTTCACCGCCGAGGGGTAGTCGCGCATCTTCATGAGGACCGACGCGATGAGGAGGTGCATCTTCAGCTCCTTCTCGCGGGCGGTGCGGATCTTGCCCTTGAAGTAGTCGCGCTGCTCCTGCGTCGCCTCGCGCTGGCGCTCCTTCTCGAGCGCCTCGTACTGCGCCTGCCAGCCGGCCTGGCTGGTCTGCGTCAGCTGGAGGTACTGGCGCGCGAACATGAGGCCGCGCTGGTCGTGGCCCACCATGAGGTGGCTCTTCGCGAGCCCGGCGATGGCGTAGGGGTTGTCCGGGTTGAGGACCAGGACCTCTTCGTACAGGGGGATCGCCTTCGAGAGCAGGGCGTTGCGCGCCGCGATCTGGGTCTGCTTCTGTTCGCGCAGGCGCGCGGCCTCGATCGGGTCGGCCTGGTTGAGCCGGTCGTCGAGGATGCGGATGTCGCGGTCGTAGTAGTCGGCGAGCTGGCTGTAGACCTCGGCGAAGTCCTTCAGCACCTCGAACCGGCGGTCGCCCAGCGTGGGGTGGTTCCAGTCCCAGTCCTTGATCTTCTCGAAGATCATCTCGGACTCGCGCAGCGACTGCGGGGTGCCGACCATCGCGAGCGACTTGGCGAGACCCCAGTTGGCCTTGGGGCGGTCCGGCTCGATGGCGAGCACCTTGCGCCACTGCATGACCGCCTGCTCGTACCGTCCGCCGTCGTAGTAGGTCTGGGCGGCCTCCTCGAAGTGGGCCTTGCGGGCCTGGTCGTCTTCGACCTCCTCCGCAGCGGCCGACCCCGGGAGCGCCGGCATGGCGCCCATCGCCTGCGCGCAGCCGCCGAGCCCCGGGGCCGAGGCGGCGAGCAGGAGCCAGGCAGGCGGGATGCCCAGCCGGGCGAGGCGGGACGGACGGGGACGACCCATGACGGACCTCCGGGGCAACGGCGACCATCCTCCGCCCGGGTCATCGGACCGTCACCCGGGAGGGGGGGCGAACGTCGGGGCGGTGCGGACGGCCGCGGAACGGACCGGGGAGGGCCCCGCGGTCCGGGCGCCGCGCACCGCGATGCCGAACCTCCGTCCTACGAGAGCTCCGCCTTCACGTCGTAGATCCAGTCGCGGTTGCCCAGGGGGAAGTCGAGCACCTCGCCGGGCTGGAAGAACAGGGCCAGCTCGCGCGCGGCGGCCTCGGGGGAGTCGCTGCTGTGCACGAGGTTGTACGAGCTGCTGATGGCGAGGTCGCCGCGGACCGTGCCGGGCAGGGCGTCCTTGCCGAAGGTCGCGCCCATCATGGCGCGGACGATCCTGACCGCCTCGATGCCCTTCACGGCCAGGACCACGCACGGGCTCGACGACATGAACTCCACGAGCCCCGCGAAGAACTTCTTGGCCTTGTGCGCCTCGTAGTGCCGCTCGAACACCGCGCGCGGCACCTTCGCGAGCTTCAGGCCGGTGATCTGGAGGCCCTTCCGCTCGAGCCGGCCCAGGATCTCGCCGATCAGGCCACGCTGGACGCCGTCGGGCTTCACGAGGACGAGGGTGGTTTCCATGGGGGTGGGCATGCGGGGCTCCAGGACGGGGGGGAGCGCAGAGGCTACCGGGGGCGCGCGCCCGGTCCACGTTGCGGCGGGACCCGTCCCCACCCGTCCCGTCCGTCCGCCGCCCGCCGTCCCCGAAGCGAGCCATGCGCGGCTCTTGCCCGGCCCTCCGGGCGGGCGTAGGGTGCGGACGGACCGGGGGCCCCTCCTCGGCCGCGCGGGCCCGTACGGCCCGGGGCGACGGGAGCCTCCCCGACGCGGTCGGGCTCGCCCCCGCG
>CAZJJQ010000779.1:0-2035 GCA_964546345.1 uncultured Planctomycetales bacterium | reverse complement strand
TACAACCATACGGTTGTATTACGGCGTCCTCCCGGAGACCGCCGATGATCGCCGCCCGCCCGCCCCGCCCCGGCCTCACCCCCCTCCTCGCGCCCGCCCTCCTGGCCGCGTCCGTCGCGCTGCTCGCGCCCGCGGGCGCCGCGCGCGCGGAGGACGCGGAGAAGGCCACCCACGGCGACCTCGCCGCGACGCCCCAGACCTCGTACGAGGCGCGGAAGGGCGATGTCTTCCTGCGCCAGTACCAGCTCGGCTGCCTGAGCCAGCTCACCTACCTCGTGGGGAGCCAGGGGAAGGCCGCCGTCATCGACCCCCAACGCGACGTGGAGCACTACCTGCGCGACGCGAAGGCGCTCGGGCTCGAGATCACGACCGTGGTGCTCACGCACACGAACGCGGACTTCGTCGCGGGGCACACGGAGCTGGCCCATCGCGTGGGCGCCCGGGTGTACGTCTCGGCCGAGAGCGGCAGCGCCTTCCCCCACCAGGGCCTGAAGGACGGCGACCGGATCCCGCTCGGCGCGGCGACCCTCGAGGCGATGGCGACGCCGGGCCACACGCTCGACTCCCTGACGATCCTCGTCCACGTGCCGGGCGTCACCCCGGACCCCGCCTGGGCGCTGACGGGCGACACCCTGTTCGTCGGCGGCATCGGCCGGCCCGACCTCGTCGGCGGCGACGTGGGCCCGGTGCTGCTCGCGGGCAAGGCCTTCGAGTCGGTGCGCCGCCTGAAGGCGCTGCCCGACGGCACGATCGTCCTCCCCGCGCACGGCGCGGGCTCCCTCTGCGGTGCGCACCTCTCCCCCGAGACGACCTCCACGATCGGCCGCGAGAAGGCCGGCAACCCCTACCTCGTCCCGCAGAGCCGGACCGCGTTCGTCGCGCGGATGGTGACGGGCCTCCCGGTCGCGCCGGCGTACTTCAAGCACAACGTGCGGATCAACCGGGAGGGCCCGCCCGTCGTGGAAGCGACCGACGAGCTGCCGAAGGCCCTCTCCCCCGCCGACGTGAAGGCGCGTCTCGACGCGGGCGCGTGGGTCGTGGACCTGCGCGACGCGAAGGCCTACGCCGAGGCGCACGTGCCCGGCGCGGTGAACGTCGCCGTGCGCGGCCGTCTCGACACCTGGACGGGCATCGTGGTGCCGTTCGACGCGGAGATGCTCCTGGTCGGCAGCGACGCCGAGGTGAAGGAGGCCGCGTTCCGGTACCGGCGCATCGGCCTGGACCACGTCGCGGGTCGCCTGGAGGGCGGCGTCGCGGCCTGGGCCGCCGCGGGCCTGCCCGTGCGGCGCACGGAGCTGCTGTCGCCGAAGGAGCTCTCCGCACGCATCGCGGCCGGCACCGAGCCCATGCTGGTGGACGTGCGCACGGCCGCGGAGCACGCCGAGGTGGCCATCGACGGCACGGCGAACGTGTCGATCACCGACGCGCACGCCCTCGTGGGGCTCCTCGACAAGGCCGCCCCCACCCTCTTCATCTGCAACAGCGCCTATCGCAGCAGCATGGCCGTCGGGCTGGCCGAGCGCCTCGGGTTCGAGAAGGTGGGCAGCCTCGACGGCGGCCTCGACGCCTGGATCACGGCGGGCCTCCCCACCGTCGGCACCGCCTCCACCTGCGGACCCGCGGGCTGCGTCGTCGCGAGCCCGTCCACCGCGCCGACGCCCCCCGCCGCCCTCCTCCTCCCGGAGTGGATCGAGCCCCGGACGCTCGCGGACGCGCTGCTCGACCGCGCGGGCGCCTACGTCGTCCTCGACGTGCGCCCGGCCTGGCAGTTCACGGAGTGGAACGTCGCGGGCAGCGTCAACGTCGCCCCCGAGGCGGTCCTCGAGCGCGTGCGCGCGCTGCCCGTGGGGGCGCGCGTGGTCCTCGTGGATCGCGACGGCACCCTCGCGCCCTCGGTCGCCGCGGCGGTCCTCGCGCGCCTGAACGACGACAACCGCACGATCCGCGTGCTCGCGGGCGGCCTCGCGCGGTTCCACCGCGAGAACGAGTCCGGGAACGTGGGGGGCAGGGGGGGCACGGGCTCCGCGACGCCGCC
>CAZJJQ010000778.1:0-2044 GCA_964546345.1 uncultured Planctomycetales bacterium | reverse complement strand
CTGATCCTTCCCCCTCTGCGCCTGCTCCCTCGGTAGCGTCCCCGCGTACGCGAGCCGCAGCAGGCCCTTCTGCCGCCCCCCCGCCGCGAAGTGCGCGGGAGGCACGCTCAGCACGAAGTCCTGCACGCGCCCGTCGAGGAAGGGGATCGCGGGACGCACGCCCGTCACCCGCTCGAGCGCCCGGTACCACGCCACGATCGCGCACTGCCGCGAGCTGCGCAGCGCCCCGTCCCGGCGCACCGCCACCCCCGAGAGCCCCGTCAGCGGCGTCGGGTGCGACCCGGGTGGCGCCATCCCCCGCACCCGCCACGCGAGCCATAGCGGCATCCCCTGCCGATAGCCCTTCAGCCACCACGGGGCCATCGCCCGATACACCGGCCGCGCCGCCGCCCGCAGCCACCCCGCCATCCCCCGCCGCACCGGCGCGGCCCGCGGCCCCACCGCGCCCGTGAGCCCCTGCCCGTACGCCGCCACCGCCTCGTCGCCGCCGTCGCCCGGGAGCAGCAGCTCCACGCCTTCCGCCGCCAACCGCCGACTCTGCGCCAGCCCCACGTTCGCGCCGTGACCGTCGAACGGCACGTCCGCCGCCGCCGCCACCGGCTCGATCCCCTCGAACGGATCCCCCTCGAGCCACGGGATCTCCACCAACGGCCGCCCCACCGCCCGCGCCACCGCCCGCGCGTGCTCCACCTCGCTCGGCCCTTCGCGCGGCAGGTAGTGGAACAGCACCAACTCGTCCCGCGGCCTCCCCAGCACCTCCATCGCCCGCGACGCCGACACCGCCACCGCACTCGAGTCGAGCCCCCCGCTCAGCGCCAGCGCCACCCGCCTCGCCGGGCTCACCGCGTCGAGCACCGCCGCGTCGATCGCCCGCCGCAGCGCCGCCGCCGCCTCCTCGACCGTCATCTCCCGCACCGCCGGCCCCGCGCGCTCCCCCACCACGAGCACGCCGTCCGCCCCACGCACCACCGGCACCCGCGGCGGCACCACCGCCACGTCCGCGAAGAACGATTGCTCGATGCTGTACGCGTCGTACGCCAGCAGCCCGAGCGCCACGCTGCGCTCCAACCGCCGCGGGATCCCGGCCTCCTTCGCCGCCTGCGCCGCATCCATCGACAGCGCCACGGGCCGGTGCGCGGGCGCCACGAATCGGAACCCGAGGTCGTCCGACGTTGCAGACGAGGGGGGGGGCGGCGGGGGCCGGGGCTCGCTCGACGCCGACATCAGCGACGTCCCCACCCACGCCCACGCCCCCGATCGCCGCAGGCGCCCGCCCCCCTCACGACGCGATCAGCGTGCGCGTCGCCGGGTCCACGAGGAACGCCTCGACCGCCCGGACCGCCTCCGCGATCGACACGTCGAAGCGCTCGACGAGGCGTGCGGCGATCGCCTGGGGGTCGCGAAGCCCCTGCGACCACGCGTCCAGGATCGCAGCGCCGCTCTCGTTGAGGCTGTAGTACCGGCCCTCCGCGAGGTCGAGCCAGATCTCCTCGTCTTCCAGCTTGCGGCGCACGAACCGGTCGGGCATGGCGGCTTCCGTCGGCGAGCGGCGCCGCGGCGCCCCCCCCCGAAGCCGGGGGCGACGCACGAGGCGGGGCTCCCCGGCGAAGAGGCTAGTGCCCTCGCGAACCCGGACGTAGCCGAGGGAGTCTCAGGTTCTTGCGCAAAGTGGCTACGAAGCGGCCCACGGTCGATTCCGCACCCCGCGGCCACGCCTACGGCCCCCCACCCGGGACGAAAGCCCCGCCCCTCCCGCCGCCGGGGAGGGCCGGCCCCCGCCGCCCCCAGCATTCCCGGGAGGGGTCGCCGTCCCCGGCGGGACGGGTCAGCCCGCGGCGCCCGCGGCAGGGGGGAGCCGGAGGATCTCGCGGAAGGCCGCCACGGCGGCGGGCGCCTCGAGGAGCGGGCGACCGTCGGCTTCGAGCCAGGCGTGCGAACGGAAGTCGCCCTCGAGCGCGCGGGCGACGCCGATGACGAGGGTCGGCGCGAGTCCGCGGCTGCGTGCGGCGCCGAGCAGCGCGGTGGCGCGGACGAGGCAGCGATC
>CAZJJQ010000777.1:0-2044 GCA_964546345.1 uncultured Planctomycetales bacterium | reverse complement strand
CCGTCTCCCGCGCGCCCTCCTACTTCGTCACCCACGTGCGTCGGTCCGTGTCGTAGCGCATCGTGTCCTTCACCTCGGTCCACCAGGCCGCGAACCTGGGGATCGCCTCCTCGAAGTTGCCGACCGCGTTCATCCCGGACTCGTGCTTCCCCTGGTAGATCCGCCGCCCGGCGAGCTCGTTCAGGCGCTCGCCCGAAGCGTGCCGCTCGAAGCCGTTTCGCGGCGTCGCCGGCGCGCGGAAGACGTCCAGGAGCGCGGGGATCCCCCGCTTCTCGCCGAGATCCACCAACGCCAGGGCCAGCTGGAGGCGGTCGAGCTCCGTCGAACGCTCGAGGGCACGGAGCAGCGAGGGCACGGCGACGCGCGCGTCCGCCTGCGCGAGCAGCTCGGCGGTCGATCCGATCACGGAGGACCCGTCGGGTACCGGATCCGCGTCGAGCCACGCCACGAGGGCGGTCACCACCCTGGGGTCGCGGCGGAACAGCCGGAGCGCCTGCACGAGCTCGAAGCCGTGGAAGCCGCGCGCCAGGGGCGCGATCAGCACCGGCACGACGACCTCGCCCGGCAGGCGCGACAGGGCGGGCGCGACCTCCAGGTGCCCCACGTCGAGCAGGCGGGCGACGGCCGGCACGTCCCCGACCACCAGCAGACGTCGGAGCGCGGCGGTGGCCGCGCGGGTGCGGAAGGAGTGGAGCCGCCTCTCCTTCCACAGGTCCTCCAGCAGAAGGGCGACACCGGGGCGACCCAGCTGCACCAGCTCGCGGATGCGCGGGTCCTCCTCGCGATAGGACGAGTCGGCGTCGAAGGAGTCGAGGATCGCGCGGACCTTCGCCGCCACTTGCTCGGGGCGCAAGGGCGGGGGCGCTTCGCTCGCGGCGGCCGGCGCGTGCGTGCGCGCCTTGACCGCGAGGGTGAGGTGGTCGATGAGGGTCTGCCTGCGTCCTGCCGTCCCCTCGGGCCACTCCTTCACGGACGCCTCGAGCGCCTTCAGCGCCTCCGCGGGGCCCATCCCGGCGAGCACCGCCTCGAGGGTGGCCCACTGGTCGTCCGTCTTGAGGAGATGGGTCTCGGCGCCGATGGCGGGAATGGCCTCCGGGCCCAGTCGGACCAGCGCCGCGGCCGCGCTCTCCCGCTGGCGAGGCGACGGCGCCGTGAGCCCCGCCACGCACGCGCGCACCCAGGCACGTTCGGCCGCCGTGAGCTCCCCCGCGAGGACGGGCGCCACGGAGACGTGCGCGGCGCCGGCCAGGAGGAGCGCGAAGGCGACGACCCGGACGCTTCCCTTCACGGAGCACCTGCCCTTCGAGGCCCCAGCGTACCGCCGCACGCCTCGCGCGTCAGGCCCCCGATGCGGCCGGCCGTCCTGCGGCGTCGCCGGGTGCGGCCGGCCGGGCCCCTCGGTCGTGCTCCCGCCCGGCGCCCTCTCGAGCCGCCCCCTCCCCCCGCGCCCCCCACCCTTCCCGAGAGGGAGTGCCCCGCTACGGCGGCCGCGGGAGCGCGTGGGCCTTCAGGTCGTCGAGGTCCACGAACTCGATCGCGCGGATGTGGGTGGACTCGAGCCGGACCGGCGGCGCCACCCCGGCCTCGAGCGCCTCCTGCCAACGCGAGGCGCACAGGCACCAGCAGTCGCCGGGCCTGAGCCCGGGGAACGAGCCGTCCTCGCTCGGCGTGGACAGGTCGTTGCCGCGCGAGGCGGAGAACGCGAGGAACTCGGCGGTCATCCGCGCGCAGACGACGTGGACGCCGAGGTCGCCCCCCCCCGTGTCGCAGCGGCCGGTGCGGAGCCAACCCGTGAGCGGGCGCATGCAGCAGACGGCGAGGTCGGTGCCGAGGACGTTCTTCGCGCCGGGCATGCGGGCTCCGGGAGAGGGGGAGACGGGCGGACGGAAGCGGGCGGAGGCCCGCGAAGGGCGGGCGGCGCGGACCGGCGCCGGCGGCGATCAGGCCGTCGCCGACTCCGACAGGACCTGCTCGGCGACGAAGATCGGCGCCTTGGCGGCGGTGGCGTACGCGATGGCGTCGCTCGGGCGGGCGTCCACCTCGA
>CAZJJQ010000776.1:0-2050 GCA_964546345.1 uncultured Planctomycetales bacterium | reverse complement strand
GGCTCGGGGCGCCGAGCTCGCGGTCGAAGTCGAGGGCCGCCGCGAGCCGATCGTTGAGCCGGCGGTGGCGCTCCTCCACCGAGAGCGCGAGGGCCTCGTCGGAGAGGCGGCGCCGGAGCGGTCGGACCAGGTGGCGCGCGGCCACCCAGACGAGGACGCCGGCCACGCCACCGAGCAGGAACGCGAAGATCCACGCGACGCTGAGGTCCCGGCGCCAGGTGGCGAGGAGCCCGAGGCCGCACACGGCCGCGCAGGCGATCCACGCGAGCAGCCCGAGCTCGTCGGGGCGGTCGAGCAGGCCCATCCGGACGAAGCGGCGGACGGGGAGCGGCAGGTCGAGCAGCCAGTCCGCCAGGAACGACGCCGTGAGCAGCGCGACGGCCCAGAGCACCCACCGGCCCAGCCCCCCCAGGAGGGAGAGCCCCCGGATCCGGGCGCGGAGACGCGCCAGGCGGGCGAGGATCGAGGTGACGGCGGGGGTCGTGGGCATCGGTTCTTCCCGTCACCGCACCGGCAGGACCAGCTCGGGGGAGGCGCCCTCGTCGACCGCGCCCGCCGGACGGTAGATCGCCCGCAGACGGTACGTCCCCGGGGAGGCGAACGTGTGCTCGAATCGGACCCGGAGGACCAGCCGGCCCCGGGGGGGCAGGCTCCGCCCCGAACCGCCCCCGTCCACCAGCATCTTCTCGGCCACCCGCACGGCCTGCATGGAGCCATCCGGGCCGCGCACCTGCACGTGGATGGGGGTCCGCACCGGATCGTAGGCGGGCAGCGCCAGCCATCCGTCGGTCGGGTTGTCGAACACGAGGCGCACGATCACCGGCCGCGACGAGGTCGGTGTGGCCTCCTCCGCCTCGAGGGCGAGGGTGGGCCGCGCGGCGAGCTCGAACGGGGCTCCCGTCGGCGCCCCGCGGACGAACGCGAGCCCCGTGCCGGCCCGCAGCCTCGACGGCGGGGGGCCCTCCGAGCCGGCCGGCACCACCTCGACCACCCCTTCCTCGACGGTCACGAGCACCCGTTCTCCCCCCGCCTCGGGGGAGACCTCCACCGCGAACCGCGTCCCCCGATCGACCACGCGCACGGACGTGGTCGCCACCTCGAACGCGCGCGACTCGTCGTGGTGCACCTGGAACGTCGCCCGACCGTCGAGCAGCGCGACCCCCGCGCTGCCTGGGCCGTCGCTCCCCGCTCCCAGCCTCACCCGAGCCCCGCGCTCGAGCTCGATCACCGCCCGACTTCCCAGGCGCACGAATCCCGCCGCGTCGGCGACGAGGATGTCTCCCGCGCGCACGGGCGTCCTCCCGCCCCGGGGCGGGACTTCCTCCCCGTTCCGCAGCGCGTGGACGCCCAGGAGCTCAAGCGCCACCTCCTCCGTACGCACCCCGCGGCCCGCGTCCGGTGCGGAGCGCCGGAGCCCCACGATCGCCCCTGCGATCAAGAGCACCGCCGCCGCGATCCCGACGCGGGCCCGGTACCTCGGCGTGGTGCGCAGGGCGCGCCAGACACGGACGGGCGCGCGCCAGGGCGGGGAGTCCGTGCCTCCCGGCGCCCGGACGTCGAAACGGGCCAGCACGTCTGGGAAGGGGGGGGGCGCCGGGGGGGGGAGCACGGCCAGCGCCCGGCGGAGGAGGCGATCGAGGTCGTCCCCGAAGGGCGGAGGCGCCGACCGGGGGGAGGCAGGGGAGTCCGGGGGAGGGGGCCCGCTGGCGCTCACAGGAACCCCCGCAGGTCCCGGCGCAGGGCCGTCTCCGCGGCCGCCACGCGACTCTTCACGGTGCCGACGGGCACCTCGAGGATCTCCCCCGCGTCTTCATAGGAGAGGCCTTCCAGGCGCACGAGCACGAAGGCGGTGCGGAGCGCCTCGGAGAGGGCCGTCAGGGCCGAGCGCACCGCCTCGGCCGCCTCGCGGTCCTGCGCCGGGGCCTCGACGCGAGACCCGTCGGGGGGAGCCGCCCGGTCGGTCGCAGGGCCCTCGGGATCGGCTCCCCGGGCGCGTCCGCCCCGCCGGGACCGCGCGGAGCCCGCCGTCCACGCGGTGCGCTCGGCGATC
>CAZJJQ010000775.1:0-2051 GCA_964546345.1 uncultured Planctomycetales bacterium | reverse complement strand
GATGACGATGGGCGCGGAGAGCTCGCCCTTGCGGACGAGGTCGTTGAGCGCGAGGCCGAAGGCGCGGCGGTCGCCGAGCCCGAGCCAGCAGATGCGCGAGGGCAGGCCCTGGAAGGCGATGCGCTCGCCGGCGAGGCGGATCCACGTGGCCATGTAGGGGTCGTTCCCGAACATGTCGAGCGCGAGGCGGTCGGTGCGCGCGATGTCCTTCGGGTCGCCCGAGAGCGCCACCCAGCGGAACGGCCCCTTGCCGAGGCAGAACAGCGGTCGGATGTAGGCCGGGACGAAGCCCACGATCTCGAAGGCCCGCGTGCAGCCGGCCTGCTCGGCCCCGCCGCGCAGGTTGTTGCCGTAGTCGAAGGCCACCGCGCCGGCGGCCTTCAGCTCGAGCAGGGCCTCCACGTGGGTGCGCATCCCCCGGAGCGACCGCTCGACGTACCCCTTCGGGTCGCTCGCCCGGAGCCGGATCGCCTCGTCGAGGGGGGTGCCCACCGGGACGTAGCCCGTCAGCGGGTCGTGGGCCGACGTCTGGTCGGTGACCACGTCGGGGACGATCCCGCGGCGCAGCAGGGCGCGGAGCAGGTCCACCACGTTCGCGCAGGCCCCGATGGAGACCGGCTCGCCGGCGTCCCGGGCCGCCACCGCGGCGTCGATGGCCTCGTCGAGGTCGTCGATCCGGCGGTCGAGGTAGCGCGTCGCCACGCGTTTGTCGATGCGCGAGCCGTCCACGTCGGCCCCGAGGAAGGTCGCGCCGGCCATGGTCGCGGCCAGCGGCTGCGCGCCGCCCATCCCCCCGAGCCCCCCGGAGACCACCAGCCGGCCGCCCAGGTCGCCGTTGAAGTGCGACCGACCGCAGGCCGCGAACGTCTCGTAGGTGCCCTGCAGGATCCCCTGGGTGCCGATGTAGATCCACGACCCCGCCGTCATCTGCCCGAACATGGTGAGGCCGAGGGCCTCGAGCCGACGGAACTCGTCCCAGGTCGCCCACTTCGGCACCAGCTGGCTGTTCGAGATCAGGACCCTGGGGGCGTCCTCGTGGGTCCTCCACACCGCGACGGGCCGGCCGGACTGGACGCACAGGGTCTCGTCCTCCCGCATGCCGGACAGGGTGCCGAGGATGGCCCGCACGTCGGCCCACGACCGCGCCGCGCGCCCGGTGCCCCCGTACACCACGAGCCGCGAGGGGTCCTCCGCCACCTCGGGGTCGAGGTTGTTGAGGAGCATCCGGTAGGGGGCCTCGAGGCTCCAGGACCGGCAGTGCAGCGCCGTGCCCCGGGGGGCGCGGACGGGGCCCTGGTAGCCGATCGAGAAGTCCTTGGGCGACGGGGTCGCGGGGGCTCGCATGGTGGGGCATGGTAGCCGGGCCGAACGATGCGAGAATGCGCCGCCCCGCCCGTTGGGATCCCCCCCGTCATGCGCCTCCCCCGCCTCCTCCCGTGGTGCCTCGCCGCCCTCGGCGTCGTCGCGCTCGCGCCCCCGGCGACCCGTGACGCGCGCGCCGACGCGGTGCGCGACGCGGCCACGCGCGTGACCTTCGACGCCCCCGACGGGTGGGCGAGCGGGGCCCCGGTCCGCCGCGGCGCGTTGACGCTGTACCTGCGCCGCTCGCCCGACGAGAAGGCCACCTGCGGCCTCGCCGTTGGCCGGGTCCCGGGCACCCTCGACGCGATGCTCGAGGCGGTCGAGGCCGTCTGGAAGGCGGGCCCCGAGACCTACACGCGCACCGGTCGCTCCGACGCCGTGGTCGGCGGCCTCGCCGCGCTCCGTCAGACTCACCGCATCACCTACAAGCGGGAGACGGTCCCGCCCACCACGGTGGCGCTCACCGCCACCACGGTGATCGTCGGCAACGGCAGCGTCCGCGCCGCGCTGTGGTTCGCCCACGAGGAGGGGCTCGAGGCCGCGTACGCCGACCTCGCGCGCGCGACGCTCGCCTCCCTGGTGGTCCCCGCCGAGACCGCGCGTCCGCCCGCGACGCCGCCCGCGAACCCACCCGCCCCGCCCACGCCGCCCACGCCCCCGCGCAACTCCTCGCCCGCCGCGCAGGGGCC
>CAZJJQ010000774.1:0-2051 GCA_964546345.1 uncultured Planctomycetales bacterium | reverse complement strand
GCCGAAGCGCTGCCGGTGCCCCACCCGTTCGATCCGTGGTCGATCGCCGTGAGCCCGGACGTGAGGGGGGCGTTCCGCGCCACGGGCATGCCGGCCGGCGCGACCGCGAGCCTGTCCGCCCCCTCGGGCTTCGTGGTGGAGGGGCCCGCGGCGGTGCGGGCACCCGCCGACGGCGTGGTGGTGCGCCTGCGCCGGCTGCCGCACCTGCACGGGCGCATCGTGCGCGGGGGATCGCCGCTCGCCGGCGCGACCGCGTCCGTGCCGTGGGAGGAGGGCCCGTCCTCCGGCCAGGTCTCGGCGACGGCGGACGCGGCGGGGCGGTTCTCGCTCGTCCTCGAGGGAGGGGCGCCTCGCGGGACCACCCTGCTGCTGACCGACGCGCAGGGTCTTGCGCGGGCCGAGCGCACGCTTCCGACGGATCGCGGCCTCGACACCGACCTCGGCGACCTCGAGCTCGAGGATCCCTGGGCGGCCGTGATGCGCCTCGAGGTCGTGGACGAAGCGGGCAGGCCCGTGGCGTCGGCCGTGGCGGCGATCCCCGGCGATCCGTCGTGGAAGAGCGCGCCCTCCGGGGCCGACGGTCGCCTGCGCCTCCCTGCCCGGCTCGCCCACGGCACGGCCCTCGTCGGCGCGCTCGGCCACCGCATCCGCGAGGTCCCCCTCGCCCCCACGGGGGACGTGCCCGCCCGGGTGGTGCTCGAGACGGCCGCGCTCCTGCGGATCCGGGTCGCCGGTCTCGGCCCGGAAGAGGAGAGCGCCGTGGTGCACGTGAGCGGCGCGGGTCGGATCTTCGACGAGCCCGGGTCGCATGCGGCCGTCGAGCTGCGCGAGGCCGTGGGCGGCACGCACGCGTCCACGTCGGTACGCGCCGAGGACGGCGACCTGGCGGCGTTCCGCCTCGAACGGGGCGCGACGGAGCTCCTCGTGCCGTGGATCCTCCCGGGGCGGCCGGTGCGCGTCGAGCTGCGCGACGCCTACGGCGAGGGCCAGCACGCCACCGAGGTGCGGCTCGAACGCGGCGAGGATCGGACGCTCGAGCTGCGGGCGACGACGCCGGCGCGACGGATCGTCGGCCTCGTGCGCGATCCCGCGGGCGCGCCGATCGCGGGCGTCCAGGTGCTCGCACGCGCGGGCACCCGCCCGACGCGCGAGGGGGACGGGCTTCCCGGCCCGCTGATCGTACGTCGGACCGACGGGAGCGGCCGGTTCACGCTGGACGGAGTGCATGGCACGGCGCTGGACCTGTTCGTCGCGGCGCCGGGCCTCTGCCCCTTCGCGCGGCGCTCGGTGACGCTCCCCGTCGGCGAACGTCCGCTCGAGGTCGCGCTCGTCGCGGGGCGCACGATCACCGCCCGGTGGCGCGGGGCGCCGCCCCGCGGCATCGACGCCTGGGTCGAGCCGACCGACCCGGGGACGTGGGCTCCCGGCTACCGCCCCTTCGGCGGCGTGCTCCTCGAGGACGGGTCGATCCGGTTCGACGGGGTGCCCGCGGAGGACGTCGAGGTCGTCGTGCGCACGGAGGTCGGGGAGGTCCGGGTGCCCGCCCCCGCCGACGTCGCGGAGATCGTCGTCGAGCGACCGAAGGAGAAGTGACCATGATCAAGCACGTGCTCGCCCCGACCCTGTCCGTCGTCCTGCTGCTCGGCGGCCCGCACGGCGTCCGCGCCGGCGACGCCCCCGCGGAGCCGGAGGCGATCGCCGCGGTCCGCGCCGCGCTCGCCGCGTACGACGAAGCCATCCAGTCCGGCGGCGCCGACACGATGGCCGTGGAGAGGTCCGTGCTCCGGGCGGGCGGCTCCCCGGCCTGCCCCGCCCTCGTCGAGTTCCTCCCCCACGAGCGGTTCGGCCCCCTCGTCCTCCACGCGCTGTGCGCGCGCCCGGAGCCCGCCGTGGAGGCGAAGGTGCTCTCCGCCTGGCACGCCTGGCCGGCGCCGCGGCGCGCGGAGGGCGCCCGGGACCTCGCGTCGTTCCGCAGCGAGGCGGTGCGGACGGCCCTCGCCGCGCTGGCCGCCGACGCCGAGGTCGCGGCGAACGCGCCGCTCGCCTCGGCC
>CAZJJQ010000773.1:0-2059 GCA_964546345.1 uncultured Planctomycetales bacterium | reverse complement strand
GTCCCCTGCATGAACTCCTCGAGGAGGAGGGGGCGATCGGGGGACGGACGCACGGCCGCGAGAGACTCCTCGAGCACCCCCGCGTGCTCCACCCGGAAGGTCGCCTTCGCGCCGGCCCCGTCGGGCGGCTTCACCACGAGGGGGTAGCCGACGAGCGCGGCGAACGACCGCGCCTCGTCCGCGCTCGTCGCGAGGCGGTGGCGCGCGCCCGGCAGGCCGGCGGCGCGCAGGACCGTCTTCATCCGCGACTTGTCCCGGAAGCTGCGCGCGGTCTCCTCGCCCATGCCGTCGATGCCGAGCCGGTCCCGCACGTGGCCGAGCGGCACCTGGAGCTGCTCGAGGGTGCCGACGAGCCGGTCCACCGAGCCGAGCTGGTGGCCGACGCCCCGCACCCCTTCGAGCAGCTGCGTCGGGTCGAGCGCGTCGGCGCACCGCCAGTGGCCCTCGATCGCCCGCCCGAGGTCCGCCGGGAGCGCCTCGCGGGGATCCTGGGTGACGAGCCCGAGGCGGACGCCCGGGAGGGCGGCGACCCCGCGGACGAACCGCAGGGTCGTCTCCTTGAAGAAGGGCACGGCGAAGACGACGTTGCGCATGGGAGAGCGATCCTGGCCCGGGCCGCCTCCGATGGCAAGGCCGGAGGGAGCGCCGGCGAGGGCGAGCCGGCGCCGCGGCCGACGCGGAGGTGGGGGGCGGCGGGGGGAGGGCGCCCGCCCAGCCCGCGGTGGCCCTTGCCCCGCGCGAGGGAGGAGGGGTACCTTGGCGCGACCGGTGCCCGACGGCCCTCCCGGGCCCGCACGGCGACGCGAGGAGTCAGCCCCCCGATGCAGGACGTGGTCACCGCGATCCTGGGGGGCGGGCAGGGCGCCCGCCTCTCCCCGCTCACCCTGCACCGTGCGAAGCCCGCCGTCCCCTTCGGGGGCAAGTTCCGGCTGATCGACATCCCGATCAGCAACAGCCTCCACGCGGGGTTCGACCGCGTCTACGTCCTCACCCAGTTCCAGAGCGCGAGCCTCCACCAGCACATCGCCCGGACCTACCGGTTCGACGTCTTCAGCGGCGGCTTCGTCGAGATCCTGGCCGCCGAGCAGGGCCTCGGGAACCGCACCTGGTACCAGGGCACGGCCGACGCGGTCCGGCAGAACCTCCCCCACCTGCTCTCGGACGCGGCGCGGGACGTCCTGATCCTGTCGGGCGACCAGCTCTACCTCATGCGGATGGCGAACTTCGTGCGGCAGCACCGCGAGCTCGCCGCGGACCTCACGATCGCCGTGAAGCCGGTGCCCCCCGCCGAGGCGAAGGCGCTGGGCATCATGCGGGTGGACGCCACCGGCCGGATCGTCGAGTTCGTCGAGAAGCCCCAGGACGAGGCCACCCTCGCCCGGCTCGCGCTCGACCGCGACGCGCTCCTCCGCCTCGGCTTCGACGCCCCCGACGGCTCGCTGCTCGCCAGCATGGGCATCTACACCTTCCGGAGCGAGGTCCTCGTGGAGCTCCTGAAGGGCACGAATGCGACGGACTTCGGCAAGGAGATCATCCCCGGCGCCATCAAGGACCACCGCGTCTTCGCCTTCGCCCACGTGGGCTACTGGCGCGACATCGGGACGATCCCCTCCTTCCACGAGGCGAACCTCGACCTCACCCTCCCCTGGCCGCCGCTCAACCTCTACGATCCCGACTACCCCGTCTACACCCACCCCCGCTTCCTGCCGGGCACGAAGATCAACGCGTGCTCCGTCGAGCAGGCCATCCTGTGCGAGGGCAGCATCATCATGAAGGCGGAGGTCCGGCGCGCGATCGTCGGCATCCGCGCCATCGTCCGGCAGGGGAGCGTCGTGGAGGACAGCATCGTCATGGGTGCGAGGTTCTACGAGGGCCTCGACCCCTCGTCCCTGATCCCCCTCGGCATCGGGCGCGACTGCGTCGTGCGCAACGCGATCGTGGACCTCGACGCCCGCATCGGCAACGGCTGCCGCCTCGTGAACGAGAAGAAGGTGCAGGAGGCGGAGGGCGAGGGCTACGTGATCCGCGGGGGCATCATCGTCGTCCCGCGCGGCGCCTC
>CAZJJQ010000772.1:0-2067 GCA_964546345.1 uncultured Planctomycetales bacterium | reverse complement strand
CGAGCCGCCGCGCGGCACGAGCCCCGAAAGCGAGCCCGTACGTCCCGACGGAGATGCCTTCACAGTCCCTCCCTCAGCGGTGCCGTCCCGAGGTCCGGGGCGGCGGCGGCGGCTGGTAGAGGCTCGAGTGGCCTCGATCGCTGCTCCTCCGCGTGAAGCCCGGAGAGAGCTGGCTCGGCCCGCGGATCGGCGCGGGGAGCGGGGCCGACCGGATCACCTGCGGCTGGCTGGGGGAGAACGTCCGGGTGGGGCCGTGCTGCACCGTCGGGAGCGTGCGGGTGCCGTACGGCGCCAGGCTCCCGGCCCCGCGTGCCGACCACGGCCGGACGTTGGAGGCGCCCTGCGGCGTGTAGACGCGCGAGCCGGACGACGGCGCGGTGGGAAGGGGCGGCGGCGACGTCCCGGAGGGCATCGTCGTGCTCGGGGTCGAGCGGAGCTGCGTCGGGGTCCGCGGGGTCCACGTCCGCGGCAGGGTGGATCCGCTCCACGGCGTGGTCCGCACGGTGGGACTCGGGGTCGGCAGGGAGCGGGTCGTCGGCGTGCGCACGAAGCTCGAGCCGGACGGCGGGACCACCGTCGAGCCCGAGGGCGAACGAATCGTGCGCACGTAGGAGCGGGTCGTCGGCCGCGGATCCAGCGGCGGACGCACGGCGTAGGAGTCCACCCCCGAGCGGTACACCGGCCCCGCCACGCGACCGTACGGCGTCGCGCGGGAGATCGTGCGCGGGGGGTAGTGCCAGCTGGTCGTGCGGTAGGGCGCGAGCCACGGGCGGGGGCGGTAGGGGCCCACGTACCAGCCGGGAGGACGCGGCCGTCCCCAGTAGTAGTACGCGTCGGACATGTAGATGCCCCATCCGAGGTAGGCGGAGCCGCTCCACCATCCCCAGCGGAGGTCGTGCCACGCCCATGCGCCGTACAGGCCCACGTGGAAGCCGATGCCGTACGTCAGCGGCGGTCCGTACCAGCGCGGGTCGTACGGCCGCACGACGACGTAGGGGTCGTACGCCGGCACGTAGACCACCTCCGGCTGCGTCGGCTCGATCACCACCACCGTCGGCGCCGTGGCGGGGGCGTCCGTCGGCGTGCGCTCCGCCACCGTCAGGTGCTCGTCGGAGGCCAGGTTGCCCGCCGCCCGCGCGGCCCTCCGGAAGTCCTGGATCGCCTGCAGGACGTCGGCCTGCTGATACGTCACCGCCGTGCCCATCTGCTCGAGCCACGCGAGGTTCGCGTCCATCCACCGCAGCACGTCCGGGAACTGCAGGAGCGCCTTCACGGAGGCGTCCCAGGGCTGATCCTCCGGGACCGCGGTCGGCTTGGTCCCGCCTTGCGCCGCGAGCCAGCGGGCGGCCGCAACCACGTCCAGCGGGAAGTTCGTGGCGGGCAGGAGGGAGGCGAGCACGACGTCGGGGTACAGCGCGATGGGCCCGACCAGCTCGCGCAGCTGGTCCGCGGTCCAGGTGGGCGGCGGGGCTCCCGGGGTCTCGAGGCCGCCGGGGGCGGGGACCGGAGGGGCGGCGGGGGTGGGGGGGGCGGCGGGGGCCGGGGGCGGGGGCGGGAGCGGATCGTCCGCGTGCACGCCCGGCGCCGGCAGCGCGCCACCGAGCGCGACCATCGTGCCGAGCAATGCCACGGACAGACGTCGAGTCCTGGTGCGGATCATGGGAGGGCTCCCAGCGGGGGGACCGGAGTGGGGGAGCGTCCGAGGGGAACACACCCTTGGATGCCGGCGCGGGAGGCCACGATGCGTCGAAACCCCACGCGCATCCCCCATCCTGCGACCGTGGCAGGGTCCGGTCCCCCGGTGATCCCCTCCAGCGCGGGCTTCCCGTCCGGGAGTGGGAAGAAGTCGCCGTCGGGACCAACGGGCTCGCCTTCCGGGCTCGTGCCGGGCGGCGGCTCGTCGAGGAGGCTCGCCCCCCCAAAGGAACGAGCCGGCTCACCCCGTGGGGCAGGCCGGCTCGGATCCGCGACGGGAAGGGGGCGCGTCGCGCCCCCGGTCTCGGACTACTTCTTCTTCGCCGCCGCGGCCTTGTCGCCGCCCGCGGCCGGGGCGGCCGCCTTGGCGCC
>CAZJJQ010000771.1:0-2084 GCA_964546345.1 uncultured Planctomycetales bacterium | reverse complement strand
CGGCAGGGCCTGCGGATCGGCACCCCCTCGTACTCGCTCAAGGACATCGAGGTCCTGTACGGGCGCAAGCGCGTCGCCGAGGTGCGCAACGCGGGCGACTCCATCGTCGCCTACCACCGGTGGATCGAGAGCGGCGAGCCGCGCGAACCCTCGGGCTCGCCCCTGCTCGCCGAGATCCGCGACTACAACCGCGAGGACTGCCTCTCGACGCGCGACCTCCTCGCCTGGCTCCGCAAGGCGCAGACCACTGCCAAGATCTCCTGGGTCCCGCCCCCCAAGATGGGCGAGGCCGCACCCGAGACGCCGACTCCCGACTCCGCCCGCCGCGCCGCCATGCGCGCCCTTTCGATTTCGCTGCGGGCCACCCTCCCGGAAGACCCCTCCGTCCGGGCCCAGGACCTCGACCGCTGGCTCGTGACCGAAATGCTCTCGAACCTCGTGGAGTTCCACCGCCGGGAGGCGAAGCCCGTCTGGTGGTCGCTCTTCGACCGCGACGACATGGACGACGACGAGCGCGTCGAGGACCCCACGTGCCTCGCCGACCTCCGCCGCGAGCGCACGCCCGCCGAGACGATCAAGCGGTCGAAGGGGTACTGGTACCGCTTCGATCCCCAGCAGGAGACGCGCGTCCGCGAGGGCTCCTCCTGCGTGCTCGCGGGCCTCCTCGACGTCCACTGCGAGGTGGAGCAGATGGACGAGGCGGGGGGGCGCATCCTCCTCAAGTTCGGTCCGAAGCCGCTGAGCCTGCTCCCGGGAGGCGAGCCCCCCAGCGTCACCTCGCTCCTCCTCCACGAGTTCGTCGCCGCCAAGGCGATCGAGGACTCCATCTCCCGCACCGCGCAGGCCTGGCACGACCACGCCACCCTGCGCCCCGCCCTCCGCGACCTCCTCCTCCGCCGCGCACCCCGCGTCCGCGGCCACGCCGGCGGCCCGCTCGTCCGCGACGGCGAGGATCCCGTCACCGCCACCGTCCGCCTGGTGGGGGGGCTCACCGAGTCCGTCCTCTGCGTCCAGGGCCCGCCCGGCACCGGCAAGACCTACACCGCCGCCCGCGCCATCGCGGCCCTCGTCGCCGCGGGGCGGCGCGTCGGGGTCACCTCGAACAGCCACAAGGCGATCCTCAACCTCCTCGACGCCTGCGCCGACGCCATCGGCACCGGCTTCCGCTGCCTCAAGGTCACCTCGGGCGACAACGGCGACGACGCCGCCTTCGCCGCCGCCCACCCCGGCGCCGAGCTCTGCGACTCCGCCGCGGCCGCCGCCCGCCTCCCCGCGCACCGCCTCATCGGCGGCACCGCCTGGTACTTCAGCCGCCCCGACGCCGCCGACACGCTCGACGTCCTCTTCGTCGACGAGGCCGGCCAGGTCTCGCTCGCGAACCTCGTCGGGATGGCCCCAAGCGCCGCGAGCCTCGTCCTGCTCGGCGACCCCATGCAGCTCTCGATGCCGACCCAGGGCACCCACCCGGGCGAGAGCGGCCTCTCCGCCCTCGACTACGCCCTCGCCGGCCACGTGACGGTTCCCCCGGACCTCGGCGTCTTCCTCCCCACGACCCGCCGGCTCCACCCCGACCTCTGCACCTTCATCTCCGGCGCCTTCTACGAGGACCGCCTCCGGCCCGCGCCCGGCACCGACCAGCGCGTCGTCCGTCGGGCAGACACGTCCGGGAAGGGGGGCTTTCGGGCCGATGAGGCCCGACGGGGGGGGAAGGCCGGGCTCGGAGCGGCCGCATCCGATCCGATCCCGCTCGAGGCCGGCCTGCTCTACGTCCCGGTGGCGCACGAGGGCAATGGGCAGCGGAGCGACGAGGAGGTCGCCGCCATCGCCCGCCTCTTCCAGGCGCTCCTCGGTCGTCCCGTCACCGACCTCGACGGCCGCCCCGCCGGCGCCCTCACCCTCGGCGACATCCTCGTCGTCGCGCCCTACAACCTCCAGGTGCGCGCCCTGGAGGCCGCCCTCCCCGCGGGCGCGCGCGTGGGGACCGTGGATCGCTTCCAGGGGCAAGAGGCCCGGGTCGCGATCGTCTCCCTGACCGCCAGCGACGCCGAGACCGCCGGCCGCGGCCTCGAGTTCGTCCTCGACCG
>CAZJJQ010000770.1:0-2085 GCA_964546345.1 uncultured Planctomycetales bacterium | reverse complement strand
GTAGCCCCCGCGTCGCCGGCCGACGGGAGCGCGACGAAGCCGGGGGCGTCCGTGCCGCCCGCGCCGCAGGCGCCCCCGGCGCCCGGAGCGCCGGCGAAGGTCGAGGTGCCGGCGACCCCCGCGGGCACGACGGAGAAGGCCTCCTCCGCCTCCCGCCCCGAGGGCTCGACGAGCCGGTGGTACGAGGTCCTCAACCAGGGGCAGAAGCTCGGCTCGATCCACGTCGTCTGGGCCCCCTCGACGTGGCAGGGGAAGAAGACGGTGCGCGACACCACCACGCAGCGCACGCGCGAGGCCCGCGACATGCTCGGCACGGAGGACGTGTTCGAGAGCGAGACCGTCAGCGAGGTCGAGCGCGGCGAGGACGGCAGCCTGTGGTGGAGCCGCTCGACCACCACGGAGGCCGGCGGGAGGCAGACGGTCTCGGAGACCACGTGGACGGGGGACGGCTACGAGAGCGTCACGAGCCTCGGAGGCCAGGAGGAGCGGCACCGCGTGAAGACGTCGGCGCCGGTCCACGTGGACGCGGAGGCGTTCGTCGGCGCGCACGTCCGCGACGGCACGGCCACGCCCGGGGCGAAGTTCGTCCTCCGGCAGCCCGATCTGCGCGCCGGCAAGGTGGTCGAGATCCCCGTGGAGGTGACCGGGACCGAGACCGTCCCGGGCGAGGCGGGCCCGGTCGCGTGCACGCGCCTCCGGCAGACCCACCCCGAGGACGGCACGGTGAGCACGTGGTGGCTCGACGCGGAAGGCGTCGTCGTCCGGCTGAAGGAGATGACCACCGAGATCCGGCGCGCCCCCGAGGCCACCGCGCGGGCGAAGCCGGTCAAGACGGCCTCGTTCTCCATCACCACGCCCGCGTCCCCGCACCTGCCCCGCATCTTCTCCGCGGAGCGCGTCCTGCTCGACCTGCACCTGCAGGGCGACCCGGACCGTCCGCTCCCCGAGCCTCCCGCCTCCCCGTGGAGCCGCGTCCTGTCGGTCTCGGGCAGCGATGCGGAGGGCTTCGTCCTGCGGTGCGAGCTCAAGGCGTACGACGCGCCGGGCGCGAAGGCCACGATCCCCGTGCGCGACCCCGCCTTCGCGAAGGACCTCGAGCCCACGGTGCTGATGCCGTGCGGGCACCCCGACGTGAAGACGGCGGCGCAGCGCGCGATCGCGGGCGAGACGGACGCGCGCCGCGCCGTCGAGCGCATCGCCGCGTTCGTCTACACGCTCGAGAAGCAGAGCCCCGACGTCGCGGAGGCCACGGCGCTCGAGATCCTCCGCGACCGGCGCGGCGACTGCTCCGAGCACGCGCTCCTCTTCGTGGCCCTGTGCCGCGCCGCCGGCATTCCCGCGCGCCGCTGCTCGGGCTACGTCTGCGTCGGCGACGACTGGGGCGCCCACGCGTGGGCCGAGGTCTACACCGGCGCCTGGATGGGCGTGGACCCCACGACGAACGACGTGGGAACCGCCGCGCGCTACCTGTTCTTCGGCTACTCCGACGACCCCGCGAGCCGTCCCGGCGTGGTGACCGCCCGCGCGCGCGGCCGCATGCGCTTCGTCACGACGCGGCTCGAGGAGGGCGACGACGCCATCGACCTCACCGACGCCGCCTCGCTGCGCCGCTTCGATCCCGAGGCCGGGCGCGCCGTGCACGCGCTGGGCGGCATCGACGTGCGCGGCCTGCCGAAGGGCGCCAAGGTGCGCCTCAACGGCGACAGCAACGTCCAGATCACGCTCCCCGAGGGCACGATCACCCTGCGCGCGCTGGCGGACCAGGGGCAGCGGGGCCTCGAGCAGCTGCAGCGCATCGCGGACGGCGAGGCCGGCACGTTCGCGGGCCAGCCCTCCGTGGAGATGGCGTTCGGCACGCGGCGCCAGGTCTTCGTGTCGAGCCGTCGCCGCATCGTCATCCTCGACCTGCGCGCCCGCGAGGACGCCGCCGCGCTGCGCCGCATCGCCGAGACCCTCCTCGCCGCCACCTTCGCCCCGCGTCCCACGGCCCCGGCCCCGGCGCCGCCCGACGCGCCCCCGAAGTAGCGCCGCGGCCGTCCGGGGCCCCTCCGGCACGGAATCCGCCGCACGGCGGGGGGGGCGGGT
>CAZJJQ010000769.1:0-2099 GCA_964546345.1 uncultured Planctomycetales bacterium | reverse complement strand
CGGGGCGGGATGGAACCCGTCCACGGGGCGGGGACCGCAGCGGGAGAGCGCTTCGCGCGTGCCCGCGGGCAGCCGCGCGGCCGCGGCGAGCGCCAGGTTCACGGGCACGCGCGCGAACGCGTGGAGCTCGACGGCGCGTTGTGCGTCCACGTCGAGCTCGTCGGCCGAGGGCGGCCTGCGCCGCAGCCCTCGTGCCCGAGGCTCCCGCGCGACGGCGGCGAAGGCGGGTCCCGCACCGAAGAGGATCGAGGCCCCCGCCGCGTCCAGGGCCCCGGACACGCCGGCGGCGGCGAGCGCCTCGGCGACCAGCGCGGCTCCGAACCCCTCCGGGGTCGGTACGTCGCAGCCCGCCAGGTAGGAGGTCAGCGCCCCTTGCGGGTCGGTGCGCGCGAGGTCCACGACGTGATGCCGCGCGCCCTGCGCCTGCGCCAGGCGGCCGACGACGGCGAGGCGCGCGTCCGTGTCGGTCGGGAGACGGACCGTGACCAGCTCGGGCGCCGGGTCGTCCCACGCCGAGAAGACGCCGGCGAGCGCGAGGCCGCCGGGCCCCCCCGCGCTGGACACGACGACCCCTCCGTGGCGGGACGCCACCGACTCGAGGAGCCGGAGGGACAGCTCGGCCGGCGTCGAGAGCTCCGAGCGCGGAGCCGCCGACTCGAGGCGCCAGCCGTGGTCGGGATCGAGGACGAGGGCCGCGCCGGCAGGGACGCCGCGCGCGCCGAGAACGGGAGGTCGGTTCGCGACGGGTGCGCCGCGCCACAAGAGGCCTGCGATCCCGGACGGGTCGAGCGTGCGGGGCACGAGCCCGGTGGAGAGGAGCGCACGGAGCGAGGGCGCGACGAGCACGCGCCCGGGCAGCGGGGCCATGAAGACCGGCGGCGCGTCGAAGGCGCGTTCGATCCTCCGCGTCGCGTCGCCCAGCGTCCGCGGCGGCTCGCCCGCGCAGATCCCGTGCGGGGTCGCGGCAGGCGCGGTGAGCCCGAGCGCCTTCGCGCCCCGGGCCAGCGCCTCGTGGTCGCGGGCGTCCAGGGAGACGCCGGGCCCTGTGAAAGCGAGCAGCAGGAACCCGCTCACGGGGCGTCGTCCTTCGCAGGGCCTCCGCCCCCGGACCGCGCACGGCGCGCGGCCGGCGGGAACGGGGTCCGTTGGCGCGCCATCGTGCGTCGAAGGTAGCACGCGGGCGCACGGGCCCCCCGGGTATGATCCGGGCCCCATGGCCCTAGAGGCGCCGCCGTCCGGCCTCGTCTGGACGGTCGTGGTGCCCGCCTACCGAGAGGAGGCCCGGCTGCCGGCCTCCCTCGACCGCCTTCCCGGGGCGCTCGAGGCCGCGGGGCTCGTCCCGTTCGAGATCGTGGTGGTGGACGACGGAAGCCCCGACCGGACGGCCGAGGTGGCACGGGCCGCGGCGGCACGGGACCCACGCATCCGCGTGATCGGCACCCCGGAGAATCGCGGGAAGGGTCACGCGGTGCGCCTCGGCGTGCAGGCGGCGCGGGGTACGTGGATCCTCGTCACGGACGCCGACCTCTCCACCCCTCCGGCCGACGCGGCGAGGCTCCTCGCGGCGGCCTCGCGAGCCGACGGGATCGCGATCGGCTCCCGGCGCCAACGCGGGGCCCACATCCTCGTCCGGCAACCGCTCCATCGCGAGGCCCTGGGCTTCGTCTTCGCGGGCCTGCGGCGCCTCCTCGTCCTCCCGAGGCTCCGCGACACGCAGTGCGGCTTCAAGCTCTTCCGCGCCGACGTCGCCCGCCGGCTCTTCGCGATGGCCCGCGAGGACCGGTTCATCTACGACGTCGAGATCCTCCTGCTCGCCCGCGTCGCGGGCCTGCGGGTGCCCGAAGTCCCCGTGCACTGGTCCGACGACCCTCGGAGCCAGGTTCACCCCGTGCGGGCGAGCGGCGAGATGGCCTGGGGCCTCGTGCGCTTGGCTCGGCGCCGGCTCGCCTGGGTCGGGCTCCCCCCACCGAGAGAGTGAGTGGCTGTGAAGAAATCGTAGAAGGCGTCACGGCCCCCCCCGATGCGGGGGAGATGCGCTCCCGAGCGATCGGGCTCGACTTCGGAGGCTCGCGCAAGTCCGAGTGACGTAACCGAAGTGG
>CAZJJQ010000768.1:0-2104 GCA_964546345.1 uncultured Planctomycetales bacterium | reverse complement strand
TAGGATGCGCCCGGGCCGCTGGCGCGGCCCCACCCTCGTCCCCTACATCAATCGGTCGGGCTAGCCCGACGCAGGTTCTCGCAGCGCAGGTGCCGACGGCGCGGGGGCTCTGCCGCGGTCGGGCCGCGCAGCGCGGGCTCGCGGGACGGGTGGGTCAGACCCCGACGACGAGCAGCGCCGCGACCGCCGCGCCCAGCGCGATCCGGTACCACGCGAACGGCACCATCGTCGAGCGTCCCACGAAGGCGATGAACGCCTTCACCGCGAGCACCGCGGCGACCGCCGAGGTCGCGAAGCCCACCGCCAGGAAGGTCGCGTTCTGCCCCTCCAGGATGTGCCGGTCCTTGACCAGCTCGTAGGCGGTCGCGAGGAGGAGCACCGGGACCGCGGCGAGGAAGGAGAGCTCGGCGGCCGCGCGCCGCGTCAGGCCGAGCAGCATCCCGCCGACGATCGTCGCCGCCGACCTGGACACGCCGGGCCAGAGCGCGAGGCATTGGAAGAGCCCCACCCCGAAGGCGAGCGCGGGCGTCAGGTCGTCCACGAGGCGCGTGCCTCGGTCCCCCCGCGTGCGCTCGAGGAGCAGGAGCGCGAAGCCGCCGACGACGAGCGCGGAGGCCACCCACGCGGGCGTGTGCAGGTCGTGGATCAGGTGGCGGGCGAGGAACCCGACCGCGCACACGGGCGCGCACGCGAGCGCGAGGAGGCCGAGGCCGCGCAGGCCGCCGAACGCCCCCGGCCGGGGCGCGGGCCGCAGCAGCGCCACGAACCGCGCCCGGAAGAGCCAGAGGACGGCGAGCAGCGCCCCCGACTGGATCACCACGGTGAAGGCCTCCTCGCGCTCGCCGAGCGACGGCAGCAGGCGCCCCGCGAGGATGAGGTGGCCCGTGGACGAGACGGGGAGGAACTCGGTGATCCCTTCGACGATGCCGAGGACGACGGCGACCCAGAGCTCGGGCACGATCAGCGCCCCGTCGGCAGGCGGACGAGCAGCCACGCGCCGTCCACGAGGCGGGCCACGTACCGGAACGTGGCGAGCGGCGGACCGAACACGACCTCGATCCCCCCCTCCACCTCGGTCGCGGTCGCGGCCGAGACGGCGCGGCGCACCAGGGCCTCCGCGTGCGGACGCGGGAGGTCCTTACAGCTCGCCTTGAGCTCGGCCACCCGGGCCGCGCGGAACGCGGCGAGGTCGGCCCCTGCGGCCTCGGGAGGCGCCGCCGCGCGCAGGCTCTCCCAGTGCACCACGGAGGCGATCAGCTCCACCTCACCGGTCAGGAGCCCGATCGCGAAGCGCGCGCCGGCCTCCTCCGGGCTCTTCGCGGGCCCCGCCGTGTCGAGCGGGGGCGCGTCCGGTTCGCGGGCGAGGCCCTTCCCGATCATCACGAGCCCGCTCCGCGGCTGGATCACGGCGAGGGGCGTCCGGTCCTTGGGGTCGAGGTGGAGCTCGAACACCAGGTCGGGCCCGAGCGTCGCCACGACCAGCCACGAGTCGCGCGCGGCGCCCTCCGCCTCGAGCCGCGACGGGCCCTTCACCTCGATGCGTCCCGACGCGATGCCGCCGTCGTCCCCGAGCAGCACGGGCAGGTCGTACGTCGCGGGCTCGGCCGGGACCTGGCGCGCGAGCTGGACCAGCGCCGCCAGCGTGGACGTGGTGGAGCGATCCCCGGGCACGACCGAGCGCACGGGCTCCTCACCCGCCTTCCCCACGCGCTCGAGCGCGAAGCCGGCATCGGCGCGGGCGACGCGCAGCACCTCGGCCTCGCCCCCCTCCTCTCCCCGGCGACGTTCCATGCGCAGGAGGGAGAGGTCGGCCGCGAGGGTGGCCTCGGTGGAGAGCACCTTCGTCGCCAGCCCGCTGTGGACGCGGCTCGTCTCGAGCACGTGCCACGTCGTCGAGCCCTCGGGTCCGTCCGTGGGACGCAGCTCGAAGCGGGCCGTGCCGAAGGGCGTGCCCTGGAGCCGGATCTCCGCGTCGAGGCGCCAGCCCCGATCGGCGGCCGGTGCGGGAAACCCCGCACGCACCGCCGAGGTCCGCTCGGCGGTGGTCGGTGCGGGCGGCGTCGGCGGGACGGGCGGGGAGGCCGGCGGCGCCTGCGGCGGGGCG
>CAZJJQ010000767.1:0-2118 GCA_964546345.1 uncultured Planctomycetales bacterium | reverse complement strand
TGAGAGGCCGTGAAGGAATCGAAGATTCCGTCACGGCCTCGAAGGGCGGGCCCGCAGGGTCCGCCCGCCGAGCGGGTTTCCGGGGGGCACGGCCCCCCGCAAACCAAGCGAAGGCGATCTCTTCACGAAGTCAACGGGCTCCGAGCCACGGGCACCCCCGCCGACACCGCTTCGGTAGCGCCACTCTACCGGACCGGGTTCGACCGCCCTCGCCCCGCGCGCACGGACGGGGTGTGGTTGGCCGTTGGATCGATCCGTCGCATTCGCTAGGATCGCGCCCCCGCGGGGCCCCGGCCGCGACGGAGACCATCGATCCATGAACAAGGCGGAACTCGTGGACGCCATGGCGCGTCAGCTGGGGTCGAGCAAGGCCGAGGCGGAGCGCGCGCTCGAGGCGTTCCTGGCCAGCGTCGCCGCGGGCCTCAAGGGCAATCGCGAGGTCTCGATCGTCGGCTTCGGCACCTTCCGCGTCACCCAGCGCGCCGCGCGCGAGGGCCGCAACCCCCAGACGGGGGCGCCGCTCCAGATCGCCGCGTCGAAGTCCGTCGCGTTCCGCCCCGGCAAGGTGCTCAAGGACGCGGTGTAGGGTCCTCCGCGCCCCTTCGTCACGATCACGAGGTGCGAGACACGAGGGACGGGGGACGAACCCGGATCCGCCTCCGCCCGGGGAGGGGACCCCGCCACGCAGGTCCGGTCCTCCGGGCGGACCCCCTACGCCGGCGGCGCCTCCGGGAGGATCGGTCCTCCGCACAGCACCGCGTCCCCGCGGTACGCGACGAGGGCCTGGCCCGGCGCGGGGGCGAAGACCGGCTCGTCGAAGCGGACCCGCCCGGTCCCGTCCGCGTCCCAGCGTAGGGTCGCCGACGCCGGCGCCATCGCGTGGCGGATCCGCACCTCCACCCGGTAGGGCTCCTCCGAAGGTCCCCGCGCCGGATCGACGTCCACCGCGTGCACGGGGCCGAACCGCACTTCCGTCCGGAGGAGGGCGGCCCGCGGCGCCAGCCGCACGCGGTTCGCAGCGGGCTCCACCTCCGCGACGTAGAGCGGCTCACGTGCGGCGACTCCGAGCCCCCGCCGCTGCCCGACGGTGAAGGCCGCCGCGCCGCCGTGGACCCCCAGCGCCTCTCCGTCGGGGCCCAGGATCGGTCCCGGCCGGAGCGCACCGGGAGCCCGCTCCTCCAGGACCGCGCGGTGGTCTCCCGTCGGCACGAAACAGAGCTCCTGGCTGTCGGGCTTCTCCGCCACGCCGAGCCCGAGCTCCCGCGCCTCCGCGCGCACGTCCTCCTTGCACGCGTCCCCGAGCGGGAAGCGCGCCATGGCGAGCTGCGCCGGGTCGAGCCCGTAGAGCACGTAGGACTGGTCCTTGCGACGGTCCAGCCCCCGCAGCAGGCGGGTCCCTCCATCGGCACGCGGCGCCGTGCGGGCGTAGTGACCCGTGGCGACGGCCTCCGCCCCGAGCTCCTGCGCCAGCGTGCGCAGGCGTCCGAACTTCACGAGCTGGTTGCAGGTGATGCACGGGTTCGGCGTCGTCCCGCCGAGGTAGCCCGCCACGAACGCCCCCACCACGTCCCGCTGGAACGCCTCGCTCACGTCCACCACGTAGAACGGCAGGCCGAGGCGCGCGGCCACCGCCCGCGCGTCGCGCGCGTCGTCGATCCCGCAGCACGACCTCGACGCGACCGGCGCCCCGACATCGACCGCCGTGGCACCGGTCCGGTAGTGGACCGCGATCACCTCGGCCCCCTCCCGCCTGAGCCGGGCGGCGGCGACGGCGCTGTCCACGCCGCCGGAGAGGGCGGTCAGGATGCGCATGGGAGGACGTCCTGGGGGAAGGGCATGGGGAAGGAGGGGGCGGCGGGGGACGGGACACGGCAGGGTCGCCCGCGCGGCCTTTGGGGGACCCGACGTGACGGCGACGCCGGCCGCGGAGGAGGAGGGGACTGCTCCGTCGCGGGGCCCGGCGAGGATATCGGACCCCGGCCGGTGCACCCGCGCTGTCCCGCGCCCTCCCCCCGGGCCTGCCCTGACCCCCGCGCCCCCCGCGCTGCCACCCGGGGGTGTGCCGCGCGAGGCAGCCTCCCCCCCCTGGGAGGCGGGCCGCTCCGTTCCCACGGCCCT
>CAZJJQ010000766.1:0-2120 GCA_964546345.1 uncultured Planctomycetales bacterium | reverse complement strand
GACCTCGTCGGCGAGCCCGAGCAGGCCGTGCGCGCGCACGCCGAGCTCGAGCGCGAGGTCGCGGGCGCCGGCGGCGGGGAGCCCGCGATCGATCGCCTGCGCCAGCCCGCGCAGGCGCGGCGACAGGAGGTCCTCGCCTTCCAGGGGCCCTTCGAGGGGCACGAGCCCGAAGCCCCCGCGCGCCTTCAGGCTCGCGCGGAGCCGGTCGAAGAACTCGCGCACCGCGTGCCGCGTCTCGTCCACGGCCGCGCGCAGGCCGGCGTCGGGGTGGGCGGCGAGGAGGCCGCCCCCGCGCCGCTCGTTCCACAGCCGCGCGAGGGCCGTGGAGAGGCCGCGCGACGAGAGACGCGCCCCGAGGCTCTCGCCGGCCGTGTCCTCGAGGTCGTGCGCCTCGTCCACGACGATCGCGTCCACGGGCGGGAGGAACGACGCCCCCGAGCGCCGGAGCGCGAGGTCGGCGAGGAGCACGTGGTGGTTCATCACGAGCAGGTTCACCGCGTGCGCCTTGCGCCGCGCGGCCTGGTAGGCGCAGCCCTCGTAGTGCGGGCACGCCTTCTGGAGGCAGTTGCCGCTCTCGGCGCGCACCGCGTCCCAGACGTCCTCCCGGGGCACGAACGGCAGGTCCTGCCGGCTCCCGAGCCCGGCGTCCGACGCGGCGCGGATGGCGGCCAGCTGCGCGTGCTGCTCGTCGTCGGGGAACAGGGACGCGTCCGACCCCGCCGCGATCTCGAGCCGGCGACGGCACAGCCAGTTCCCCCGCCCCTTCACCAGCGTGAACGACACGTCGAACGGAAGGGCCGCCGCCAGGACCGGCAGGTCCTTCTCCACCAGCTGCTCCTGGAGCGCGATGGTGCTCGTCGCGACCGCCACCTTCCCGCCGGTCTCGGCCGCCCACCGGAGCGCCGGGATCAGGTACCCGAACGACTTGCCGACCCCCGTCCCGGCCTCGACCAGGAGGTGTCGCCTCCCCCGGAGCGCCGCGTCCACCGCCCGCGCCATGCGCACCTGCTGGGGACGGTCCTCATACCCCCCGAGCGCCGCCGCCAGGGGCCCGGCGGGGGAGAGCAGGGCGTCCAGGTCGGTGGGGCCGGCGGTCGGGGGGATGGGACGGGGTCCGGGACGGCGGGGAGTAACGTGAGGGAGGCGGAGGTGCCGGGGGGCGGAGGAGGGGGGCGCGGGGGGAGGGAAGCGTCGGGAAGCGGAGAGCGCTCTCTTGTCGCGCGAACCCGGGGGCGGATATCCTACGGCGTTCCGCCCCGGAGGGTCGCAGAGCATGAGCCACCGCCGCATCCCGTCCCTGCCCGTGCTCGGGCTCGCCGCCCTCGCCGTCGCCCCCCTCCTCGGCCTCGCCGGGTGCGCCCGCCGCTCGGGGGCCAACTACCCCGAGGCGTTGCCGTGGTCGGTGGCGGTCCCCGTCGGCGACATGTCCCTCGACCGGGGGGGGTGGATCGTCGGCCAGCAGAAGGGCATCTGGAAGGTCACCCAGGAGGTCATGGGGCAGGCCCCGGCCCACCTCGGCTTCGTGATCGCGCGCGAGCACCGGGAGGTCCGGGGCGGCCCGACCTTCACCATGTACGAGGTGACGACCACCGACCGCAAGGACGTCATCGGGTTCGTGGACTCGCTCGGCAACGCCACGCGCTTCGTCACGGGTCGGAACGGGAGCGTCGAGAAGGTGAAGGTCGGCAACAACCGGCTCGACCTGTCCGTCGCGGCGATCTTCGACACCGTCCGGCCGGTCGAGCTGGTGGCGACGACGGAACGCGCCCTCGCGGCGGAGGCCCTCTTCGCGTCGTGGGACAAGGACGCCGACGGCCTCATCACCCGCAGCGACGACCCCGAGAAGAACGAGTTCCCGGCGCAGCCCGCGCAGATCAAGAGGTTCCTCGCGGCGGACGCGAACCGCGACGGCAAGCTCGACCGCACCGAGTTCCAGGCCACCCTGGATTTCTGAGGCACCCGCTCCGAGCCGGCACCCGCTACCGCTTCTTCGGCTTCGAGCCCTTCGGGGAAGGCTTGCTCGGCTTCGCGCCCTTCGACACCCCGGCGGGACCGGGCGACGGCTTCGGCTTCGATCGCGGCGGAAGGCTGCTCGCCTTGGCGCGGGAGGCCGCGGGCGT
>CAZJJQ010000765.1:831-2128 GCA_964546345.1 uncultured Planctomycetales bacterium | reverse complement strand
CCCCCCCCCCCCCCCCCCCTCGAGCCCCACCCCCCCGCGTCGTTCGCCCAGCCGCTGGGCTCCCCGGGCCCCCGGCGCCCCCCCCCGCGCCGGGATGCGCGCTCGCGCGGAGAGCCGCTACCCTGCGCGCGCCGCTCGGGGGGGCGTCTCCATCGTGCTGTGGGTGCCCGCAGCGCGCCGTATCGTCGTGCCCTCCTCGCGTGGAAGAGGATGCACGATGCACCGATCTCCCCGCCGGGCGCGCCTTCGCCCGGCCCTGCTGCGGATCCCCGTCGCCTTCCTCGTCGTCTTCTCCGCCGGTCTGCTGGGCGCCGGCGGGTGCCAGGCCCCGGGCGACTGGTGCAGCGCCATCGTGGTGCGGCCCGACCAGCGCTTCCGCGATTCCTCCTCTTGCGATCCGGTCTGGTCCGACGGCGAGATCGCCCAGGCCGCCGACGTCGTGCTGATCGGCGACTTCACCGAGGTGTCGCAGCCCGTGATCCCCACGCCGGGACGCCGCTGCAATCCGAGCCCGAGCCACGTCCGCAACGCGGCCTACGCGACCCGGCTCCGCGTGGCCCGCGCGCGCACCGGCCGGACGCCCCTCGCCATCGTCCACCTGGCGCGCTTCGATCTGGTGCCCGCCACCTATGCCGCCATGCCCGGCTTCGACGCCGATTTCATCCTGAAGACGCGAACGCGCTGGTCCGACGTGACCTCGTTCTTCGCCGAGGACGAGAGCGACGCCTGCACGCCGGACGGCTGCGCGTGGAGCGACTCGTGGGGAGGAAACGCGAGCTACGACCCCGGCCGGCGCATCCGCGACTTCATCGACCGCGAGGGCGGCTCCGGCACGTATCCGTCGCGAACCTACTACCTGGCCCGCCCCGACGGTACGGGCACCTACTGGCCCACCGCCGCCATCGCCGATCTCCGGAACCCCGCCTACCGTGCCTGGCGCGTCGCGGAGGCCCGTCGCGCGATCCTCGCAGGCGGCTACGACATGGTGGATCTCAACCAGAAGCTCCAGCAGTTCCGCGCCGGCCAGCACTGGATCGGCGGCAGCTTCGTCTCGAGCGTCTCCATGCTGAACCTCCTGGCGGACACCTACTGGACGGCGCAGCCCGACGGCTATGGCTACGCCGAGTACGTGGCGGGCTGGCACGCCCTAGCCCTCGACCTCGCGGCCGCCCGCGTTCCCTTCGCCGTCACGTTGCCGCACCAGGTCTGGACCAGCTCGAAGTACGACGATCCCGCCACGCCGGCGGTGGACGAGGCCGAACTCCTGCGCGACGCGGCGGAGCTCGCCGCGCTCGTC
>CAZJJQ010000765.1:0-821 GCA_964546345.1 uncultured Planctomycetales bacterium | reverse complement strand
ATGGTGGACGTCGTGACCTCCTACACCGACGCGTCCTGGAGCGCCCTCGCCGAGCAGATCGCCTCCCGCGGCGCGCGCGTGATCCGCTTCGACCAGTCGTGTCCCGTGCGCCAGTGAGCGAACGTTCCCCGCAGATCCTGCTCTGCGGCCCCTTTCCGGGTCCGGGCATGATCGGCGGATACGCTCGCGTGAACGAGTTCGTGGCGACCTCCTCCCTGGCCGAGCGGCTCGGCATCGCACGCCTTCCGGTGACGCTTCCCCACGAGGGGAGCCTCGCCGTACGACTCCTCGAGGACCTCCGGCGCGTGCGGGAGGCCGTGCGCCGTCCGGGGGTGCGCATCCTCCACGTGACGGCGCAGTACCACGCGGGCACCTATCGCGAGTGGCTGCAGTTCCGGATCGCCCGGCGCGCGGGGCTCCGGTTCCTCCTCGACGTGCGGGGCGGATGCTTCGCCGAGGCCTACGAGGACCCCCGCCGGCCGCTCCAGCGAAGGCTCTGGCGCGAGGTGCTGCGCGACGCCGACGCCATCACGGTGGAGGGCCGCGCCGACGCGGCGTGGCTCGAGCGCCGCTTCGGACTGCACGCCACCTGGTTCCCGAACTTCGTCCGCGCCGCCGACCGCGACCGGATGGCGCCGGCGCCCCTCTCGCGGCCGGCCCCGGGCGAGCCCCTCCGGCTCGTCTACTCCGGCCAGCTCCGTCCCGAGAAGGGACTCCTCGAGCTCGTCCGGGCCTGCTCCTGGCTCGAGACCGCGGGGATCCCCGTCTCGCTCGACCTCGCGGGGGTGGGCGCCGGCCCATTCCGCGCCGAGGTGGCGAAG
>CAZJJQ010000764.1:0-2128 GCA_964546345.1 uncultured Planctomycetales bacterium | reverse complement strand
CGCGCGGTCGTACAGCCGCTTGGACCTCTCGCGGACGGCGACCCGCGCGGCGTCGGCGTCGGCGACGGCGGCCGCCCGTTCGGACGCCGGCGCGAGCCGGGCGGCCTCCACGAGCCAGGGCAGCGCGCGGCCCGGGTCGTCGAGGCGGCGCCAGACGACCACCCCCGCCTGCCGCACGTACCGATAGCGCTCGGGATCGCGCGGGTCCTCGGGATACCACTCCGCCGCGGCTTCGGTGAACCGCGCGGCGCGCTCCGACTCGGTCAGCCCCTCCGCCGCCAGGGCGCGGTTCCGGAACAGGATCGCCAGGTCCCGTCGATCGGCGGCGGCCACCTGCGTCTTGTCCTTGACGCGCGCCCACGCCACCCGCCGGGAGCCGACGCGGACCGCCTTCGTCTCGAGCACCCGCCGATACGACTCCTCGGCGGCCTCGTACCGCGGCGTCTTCAGCGCGAGGTACGCGTCGCCGAGGCGCCAGTGGACCAAGGCGCTCCGCCGCCCGTCGGGCAGGCTGCGCGCGCGTTCGAGGAGCCTCACGGCCTCCTCGGCGCGCGCCGCCGCGGAGGACAGGAGGGCCGCGATCGCCGCGCGGTTCGCCGCCGTCACCGGAAGGGCAGCCGCCGCCTCGCGGTCGTCGAGCGCCTCGACCACGAGGTGCCGCCCGAGCCGCGTGAGCGCGCGGACGTGGCCGGGGTCGTCCCGGAGGATCGCGCGGGAGAACGCCTCGTCGTCGCGCCAGTCGCCTGCCACGGCCCAACAGGCGGGCACCGCCGCCCCGAGCGCGATGGCGCCGAGGAGGGGGGCGAGCACGCGGGGACCGAGTCCGAAGGGCCGCCCCGCGAGCAGCCGTTCGACCCCGACCCCCACCACCACGAGCCCCGCGAGGCTCGGGACGTAGGCGAACCGGTCCTCGAACACCGCGCCGAGCGGGACGATCTGGAGCACCGGGATCGAGAGCATCACGAAGAGCAGGACCGCCGCGTCGCCCGCGCCCGCGCGTCCCGTCGCGCGACGGACCAGGGGAAGGGCCACGCCGAGCGCGACGAGGAGCGCGGCGACGGCGTACGCCGGGGCGAGCAGCGCCCCCCGCGCCAGCACCGGATCGTTCATGCCGTCCCCGGACAGCCCCACGGGCACCAGCACCTTCCACGCCGTCCGCGCGAGGGCCCCGCAGCCCACGAGCAGGCGTTCCACCGGCTCCCGGCCGGCGAGGGGAGCGTTGAGCGTCGTCATGGAGAGGCCGTCGAGGGCTCCCGCCCGCAGCCCGCCCCACGCCGCGAGCGGCAGCATCAGGGCGGCGTACGCCGCCCACCGGGCGCGCACGGCGGCGCGCAGCCCGCCGAGCCGCGCGACGTCGATCACGAGGAGCACGATCGGGAGCCCGAGCGCCATCTCCTTCGAGAGCAGGGCCGCGAGCCACGCGAGCGCGGCGAGGGCCACGGCCGGCGCGTCGAGCCCACGGGGTCGTGTCCACGAGAGGACCGCGAGGAGCAGGAATGCCGCCGCGAGCAGGTCGCCGCGGGCCACGATCCACGACACGGTGCCCGTGTGGAGCGGGTGCATCGCGAAGAGGAGCGCGGCGGTCGAGGAGACCACCGGACGTCGCGGCAGGAGGCGATGGAGCGCGGCCAGCAGCAGCACCGCGACGACCCCGTGGAGGAACAGGTTCGTCAGATGGAACGGGAAGGGGCTCCCCACGCCGTGGAGCTCGGCCTCCACCGCCAGGGAGACGTTCACGAGGGGCCGGAACAGCCCGACGTCGTCCGTCCTCCCTCCCCAGCGCCCGACGAGCAGCTCGGGCACGGCGGCGAGCCCGCGCGCGATGGTGGGGTCGTCGCGCACGACGATCGCGTCGTCCCACACCCATCCGTTGCGCAGCACGGCCCCCTGCGCCAGCCAGGCAACCACGACGAGGAGCAGGGGCATCCACGGCGGCAGCCGGGCGGGCGGCGGGAGGGAAGGCGGGGGCGGATCGATCACGGAGGGAGGGCCCGCGCCGCGCGCACGCCGGGGGCGGCGGACGCAGGGCGCACGGTGGGGAAGGCGGAGGAGGGGGAGGGGCGCGAGGAGCCCGCTACTTGGGCGTCGTGCTCGACTCCTCGCCGGGCGGCACGTAGCCCGGCCAGTC
>CAZJJQ010000763.1:0-2129 GCA_964546345.1 uncultured Planctomycetales bacterium | reverse complement strand
CGACCCTCCGAGTCGCGGAGCTCGGGCGCGGCGCCCGCGGCGAGGAGCGCGTCCACGATGTCGGGCTCGCCGTAGGTGGCCGCGTGCATCAGGGGCGTCTCGGCGAGGATGCGGTCGGCGGCGTCCACCGGCGTGCCCGCGGCGACGAGCAGTCGCACGACCGGCGCCGAGCGGGCGAGGGCCGCCGCGCCGAGCGCGGTCTCCCCGACGTGGTCGGTGGCCTTCGCGTCGGCGCCCGCGGCGAGGAGGGCGCGCACGATCTCGGTCCGGGCGTAGCGGGCCGCGTACAGCAGGGGCGTCACGTCGGCGTGATTGCGCGCGTCGATGACCGCGCCCGAACGCAGCAGCAGGCGTACGACCTCGGGATGGTCGCCGTGGATCGCGGCGAACAGCGGCGTCTCGAGCCCGCCGTCGCGGTGGTTCGGGTCGGCGCGGTGGGAGAGCAGGAGGGTGACCACGTCGAGGCGGCCGAAGGAGCAGGCCACCTGGAGCGGGGTCCACGCGGGGCCTTCGGTGTCGGGGGGGACCCCCGCGGCGAGGTGGCGGCGGACGGTCTCGAGGTGGCCCTCGCGCGCCGCGACGAAGAGGCTCTCCTCCTCCGCGGCGACGGCGGGGAGCGCTGCGACGAGCGACAGCGCGAGGGGGGCGAGGAGGGGGGCGAGGGGGCGCAGGCGTCGGTGCCGGTCCATGCGCATAGAGACGCACGGCGCCGGGGGTGCGTTCGTACGAGGAGTGCACAAGCGTGACGGGGCGTCGGCGTGCTCCCGTCGGGCGGGTCCCGGGAGCGCGCCGCGCGCGGTCCGGGAAGGGCGGGACGCCGAGGGGGCCGACGAGGGCGGGGGGACGTGCAAGGAGACGTCGGCGCGGGGGCACCGAGGACCTGCGGCCCCGGCGGAGCGTGGGCCCTCCCGGTAGACTCCGGCCATCGTGCGTAGACTCCTCCTCGCGATCCTGTGGCTCCTGCTCGCCGGGATCGGGCGGGGGGTGAGCGCCGCCCCCGATCTCGTGGCGCGGGCGACGGAGGCCCTCCGGCGGCACGCCGCCGACCCCGATCGCGGCGTCCGGTTCGCCGTAGTCCAGGCCGTCGGCCGCACCCGGCCCCTCGACCTCGACCTCCTGACGGTGGCACTCGCGGACCCCGAGTGGTGCGTGCGACGGGAGGCCGCGTGGTCGCTCCGGCGCGGAGGGGACCCGGCATTCGCCCGGCTGCAGGCCGTGCTCGAGAAGGGGGGGGCCGCCGCCCGAGGGGCTGCGGCCTGGGCGCTGTCCAGCTTCGGCGCGAAGGCGATCCCGGCCCTCCGGCGCGCGTTCGCCGACGAGGAAGAGGACGTGCGGCTCGAGGCCCTCGCGGCGGCGGGAAGGCTCGGGAAGGACGTGGGGGCCCCGTTGGCGGAGGCCCTCCGCGCGTTCCTGGCCGCCGGCCGATCGGCGGACGAACGCGAGGAGGCCCGGGACGCGCTCGCGATCCTCGAGGCGAAGTCCGCGGCGCCGGCCGCGCCCGAGGTGCCCACGAGGCCAGAGCCCGAGTCGGCGCCCGCCGAGCCGGGGGCGCCGTCGGAGCCCGAGTCGCCTCCCGGGGCGCCGGCGCCGGCCGAGTCCGACGGGCCGAGGGAAGGGACCTCTCCCGACCCTGCCCTGTCTCCACCGCCTGAGCTCGACGCGATCTTCACGCGCATCGAGAGCGTCCTCGCGATGGGCGCGGGACCGTCCGACGCGCCGGCGCTTCGGGCCGCGCTCGAGGATCCCGAACACGACGTGCGCATCGCGGCCGTGATCGCCCTCGACCGGTCGAGGGGCGACGCCGTGCCCGCGCGCCTCCGCGCGATGCAGGACTCGAACCCGCGGGTCTGGCGGACGGCGCGTCCCGCCCTCGGCCGGATCGAGCTTGGTGCCGCCGAGATCGCGCCCTTCCTCGCCGATCCGGCGCTCGCGACGTCGGACGCGGCGCGGCAGGCGCTCGAGGCCATCGGCCCTTCGGCTGCCATCGCGACGGCGGAGGCGATGGCCACGGGCTCGTACGCCGCCCTCCACCACGGACGCCTCCTCTTCCAGGCGTTCGGGGAGGGAGGAGCCCCCGCGACGCCGATCCTCGCGCGCCTGCTCGCGCACGCGGACGCGAACGTGCGCGA
>CAZJJQ010000762.1:0-2130 GCA_964546345.1 uncultured Planctomycetales bacterium | reverse complement strand
GCCTCGGCGCGCACCGCGGTCGGACTGGCGCCGCCCTCGATCGGGGCGAGCACCCCGTCGAGCGACACAGCGAGGGTCGTCGCCCCCTCCGGTACGACGATCGCCTCGCGGAGAACCTGCTCGTACCGCTGCCGCTCCTGCTCCCATCGGTCGCCGAGCGCCTTGGGCAGGCGGTCGAGGCTGCTCTTGGAGGGGTCCATGTTGCCGACGCGGACGAACAGCTCCTCGGCCTTCTGCGGGACCATCTGCGTGACGACCCAGCTCGCCTGCTCGGCGGCGCGCTGGGTCCAGAAGCCTTCGACGATCCCGAGCTTGAGATCCATCGCCGCGAGGGCGTGCGCCGTCGGATCCCGGCGGTCCTTGTACAGCCACCGCTCGACGGTGACCTCGCCCGCGGCCGTCATGTACGTCTGCGCGCTGCGGAGGACGCGCCGGTGGACGCGGCCTTCGATCTCGATCGCGTCGGCCTCCACGTCGGACGTCTGCATCACGCGCCCGACGATCTCGCGCTCGGCTTCCATGAGCCGGCGGTGCAGCTCCTTCTCGAAGTCGTAGAGCTCGCGGGCGCCCGCCTGGCCGCTCATGGCGTGATCGTCGAGGAAACGGCGGATCCCGTCCCGCACTCGATCGCGGAACGCGGCGTGACGCTCCGTGGCCAGCACGCGGGCGGGGATGGGATCCAGGGGACGGGCGGCGGCGTTGATCACGCCTGCACCGAGATCCTCGTCGGAGCGCCTGTCCAGAAGCGTCAGGGTGGGATCTGCACCGAAACAGTTCAACTTCCAGAAGGCCGTTCACCAGGCGCAGGAGCAGCTCGCCCGGCTCGAGGAGCGACGGCAGCAGGCGCGGCAGCGCCTCGAGCGCGCCCAGGGCCACGACCAGCGCGACGAGGAGTTCGAGAAGAACCTCGGCCTGGTCGACTTCAAGCGCAGCGCGACCTACAACGTATGCATCTACAATTGCACCACCTTCGCCACGGGCGACGGCGAGGCCGCGGGCAAGACCGCGCCCGACATGACCCTCGGCGGCATCTGCCTCCCCGACCTACTTTGCGACGGCATCAAGTCCCGCTTCGATCGCCACCAGGGCAAGACGATGGTCTCGAACCTCGACACGACGGAGAAGGCCAAGCACGAGGGGCCCGAGGAGCCGCAGAGGAGGTCGTGGTGGCCGTTCTGAGGCGGCGCACGCAGGCCGCGTGGAGGGCGCTCTGGGTCGCCTCGTGGGACGGTCGATAGCCCATCGCCGCGAGGCGCGTGCCGATCGCCGGGGCGACGAAGGTCGCGCTCGCCTGGCGAGGCCCGTGGCGACTTGCGCCGCGCTCCTCGCCGGCCTCGCGACCTTCGGGGCCGGGGCCGCCCCGCCGGCGGCGGAGCCGGGGGTCACCCTGTCGACGCTCCGCGACGGCGGCGTCGAGATCGACGTGGTCCGCGTCGACCTCCGCCGGGCGCGGCTCGAGCTGCTGTGGGAGAAAGCGCCGGGCCGGCCCCTCGGCAGCCTGAGCGCCGCCTGGGACCACCTCGTCGCCCGCGGCGAGCGGCCCGTGGCCCTCACCAACGCCGGAATCTACGGCCGGGACGATCGCCCCCTCGGCCTCCACGTCGAGGGCGGGCGCACGCGCCACCGCCTCGATCTCCGACGGGGCGGCGGCAACTTCTACCTCCGCCCCGGCGGCGTCTTCTTCATCGACGGCGCGGGGGCCCGGGTGATGGAGTCACGGGCCTTCGCCGCCGCCCGCCCCCGAGGTGTCCGCCTCGCCACCCAGTCGGGCCCCGCCCTCGTCCTCGACGGCCGTCTCCACCCGCGCTTCGACCCGCGGTCGACGAGCGCCCTGGTCCGCAACGGCGTCGGCGTCGGCGACCGCAACGAGGTCGTGCTCGCCGTCTCCCGGGGCCCGATCACCTTCCACCACTTCGCGACCTTCTTCCGCGATCGCCTCGGCCGCCGCGACGCCCTCTACCTCGACGGAAACATCTCGCGCCTCCACGCCCCGGCCCTGGGCCGCGACGCCACCGGCGGGTTCCGCGACGGCCACTTCATCGGCCTCCTCGCGGTGCTCCCGGGGCCGGCCCGCGCGGGCCCCGCCCCGCCCCGCCCCCGGCCGCGAAGCCGCTGAATGCCGGCCCGCTC
>CAZJJQ010000761.1:0-2130 GCA_964546345.1 uncultured Planctomycetales bacterium | reverse complement strand
GACGGCCCTCCCACCCTCGAGTTCGACCACGGCCGGGGGGAAAGGCTGCCCGGAGGGAGCGCGCGGCCGCTGGACGCACCTTCGGGTGTCGGGGATGCTGCACCCGATCGGAGGCCCTGCCATGCGACGTCGCCCCGGCTCGATGCTGATGCTCTTCGCCGCGCTGACGCTCCTGGGGGGGTGCGGCGGCCGGGAACCCAAGCCCGACGAGCTCGCCGCCGCAAGGAAGGACGCGAACAGCGTCAACGGGCTCTGCCCGATCATGGAGAACCCCGTGTCCCCGACGGGCGGCTTCGTGATGTACAAGGGCCAGCGGATCGCCTTCTGCTGCCCGGGCTGCGAGACCGACTTCAACGCCGATCCCGAGAAGTACATGAAGCTCATGCAGGCGAACCCCGCGAAGTACGGCTACAAGCCCTGAACCCCTCGGAGTCCGCCACCGGGGCGTCCGCCGTCCGGGACCTGCCGGTCCGCGGGATGCACTGCGCGGGGTGCGCCGGCAAGGTCGAGAAGGCGCTGAAGAAGCTGCCGGGCGTGAACGCGGCCGCGGTGAACTTCGCCACCGGGAGCGCCCGGGTCGAGGGCGAGGCGACGGTGGCCTCCCTCCTCGCCGGCGTCCGGGCGGCGGGCTTCGACGTCGGGCTGCGGACGACCACGCTCTCCGTCGGGGGACCCGAGGTGGAGGCCGCGGTCCGCGCCCTCGACGGCGTGCTCGCGGTCGCGCCCTCGGGCGGGGGCCTCGCGATCGAGCACGTGGACGACGCCGGGGTGTCCCTGCGCCTGCGCACGGTCGCACGCGCCGCGGCGGGGGGACGACCGGTGCTCTCGTCGTCACCCCGGGATCCCGAGGCGGAGGACCGCGCGCGGGCCGCGCGATCGTGGCGGCGGCGGGTGCTCGTGGGGGCCGTGGTCTCCCTCCTGCTCATGGCGCCCATGATCGGCTGGGCCGCGGGAGCCGTGCCCGGGGCGTTGCGCGATCCGTGGGTCCGGCTCGCGCTCGCGCTGTCGGCCCAGCTCTACGTCGGCGCGCCGTTCCTGCGGGGCGCGCTCGCCTCGCTGCGCCGTCGCTCCGCGGACATGGACACGCTCGTCTCGCTCGGCTCCACGGCCGCGCTCCTCGGCAGCGCGGCGTTCGAGCTGGTGCCCGCGCTCGCGACCGCGGCCCACCACGCGCACGCGGTGACGTACGACGCGGGGCTCATGGTGCTCACGCTGGTCGCGCTGGGGCGTCTCCTCGAGGACCGCGCCAAGGGGCGCGCCGGGGCGGCGCTGCGTGGGCTGCTCGACCTGGCGCCGCGCACCGCGCGGGTCGTCGTGGGGGACGCCGAGACGGAGGTGCCCGCCGAGGACCTCCTCGTGGGCGATCGCGTGCGGGTGCGCCCGGGCGAGCGCGTCCCCGCCGACGGCCGCGTCGTGGAGGGCGCGTCCGCGGTGGACGAGTCCTCGTTCACGGGCGAGTCGCTCCCGAAGGACAAGGCCGTCGGCGACGAGGTCTTCGGCGGCTCGGTGAACCGCACGGGCGCGTTCGTCGTGCGCGTCGAGCGGGCCGGCGAGGCCACGACCCTCGCCCAGGTCGCGCGCCTCGTGCGCGACGCGCAGGCACGCAAAGCGCCCCTCCAGGCGCTCGCCGACCGCGTCAGCGCGGTCTTCGTGCCGGTGGTCCTCGGCATCGCGACGCTGGCCGCGGTGGCGTGGCTTGTCCTCGGCGGCGCTCACGGGCCCGTGGAGGCCCTCACGGCCTTCGTCTCGGTGCTCGTCGTCGCCTGCCCCTGCGCGCTCGGGCTCGCGACACCCACCGCGATCCTCGTCGGCACGGGGCGCGGCGCCGAGCACGGGATCCTCGTCCGCGGCGGGCCCGCCCTCGAGAAGGCGTGCCGTACGACGATGGTGCTGTTCGACAAGACGGGCACGCTCACCGAAGGCCGCCCCACGGTCGTCGCCGTAGACGCCCTCGACGGTGACGCGAACGCCCTCCTCTCCGCCGCCGCCGCGATCGAGCGCGCCAGCGAGCACCCCGTCGCCGCCGCCGTCGTCCGCCGCGCCGAGGCCGCGGGTCTCCGGGTGCGCGCCGCCGACCGGTTCGAGGCGGTGCCCGGTCGGGGCGTGCGCGGGACCGTCCACGGCCCGGAC
>CAZJJQ010000760.1:0-2136 GCA_964546345.1 uncultured Planctomycetales bacterium | reverse complement strand
TCGACGGCAAGTCGCTCGCCCTCCTACCCGACGACCTGGTGATCGCCGACGCCGAGCGCGTCCTCGCGCTCGCCGGCGTGATGGGGGGGAAGGCCTCCGGCGTGCGGCCCGACACCACGGCCATCCTCCTCGAGTCCGCGTGCTTCGAGGCGGCCCGCACCCGGCGCGCCTCGATCCGCCACGGCACCCGCACCGACGCCAGCGCGCGGTTCGAGAAGAGCCTCGATCCCGAAGGCGCCCTGGGCGCCGCGCTGCGCTACGTCGAGCTGCTGCTCGAGCACGTCGCCGCGGCGCGGGTGGCGAGGGCCGTCGCCGACGTCCACCCGCGTCCCTTCACGCCCCGCACGATCGCCCTCGACCCCGGGCTCGTCTCGAGGCGGCTCGGGGTCGCCGTCCCCGTGGAGACCTCCGTGCGCCACCTCGCGGCCCTCGGCTTCGAGGTCGCGCGTGAGGGGACGACCCTGCGCGTGGGGGTGCCCTCCTGGCGCGCCACGAAGGACGTCGCCCTGCCGGAGGACCTCGTCGAGGAGGTGGGGCGCATCCACGGGTACGAGCACGTGCAGCCGATCCCGCTGGTGGGGCCCCTCGTCCCCGCGCGCCCGGAGCCGCTGCGCGCCCTCGAGCGGCGCGGGAAGGCCCTCCTCTCCCTCGACCTCGGATACGCCGAGGTCGCGTCCTACGTCTTCCACGGGGTGAAGGAGTGCGAGCGCACCCACATCGACCCCGAGGCCTGCCTGCGCCTCGCCAACCCGCTCTCCGCCGAGCAGGATCGCCTGCAGGTCACGACGGCTCAGAACCTGCTGCGGGCCCTCGTGCGCAACCAGCCGTCCGCGCCCGTCCGCCGCCTGCACGAGTGGACGCGCGTGGTCCGCAAGGCCGATCGACGCGCGCCCGAGCGCGCCGCGGAGCTTCCCGTCGTCGGCTTCGCCGTCGCCGAACGCGAGCGCCTGGACGACCGCAAGGGCGAGGTGTTCCTCGCCTGCAAGGAGGACGCGCTCGCCCTCCTCGCACGTCTCGGCGTGATCGGGGCGGTCGCGTCCGACGCCGGCGACGCCCGCCTCGACGAGCACGGGCCCCTCCCCGCCTGGCTGCACCCGGGCCGTCGGGCCGTGATCCGTCACGGCGGCGCCGTGCTCGGCCTCGTGGGGGAGGTACTCCCCGCCGTGGCCCGGGCCTGGGACCTGGCAGGCACGGCGGCGCTCGCCGAGCTCCATCTCGAGCGCGTCCTCGCGGCCGCCACCGCCGCCCCGGCCACCTCGTACCGGCCTCCGGCGAGGTTCCCGTTCGCGCCGTTCGACGTCGCCGTGATCGTGCCTCGCAAGACCCCGGCCTCCGAGGTCGCCGACGTCCTCCGCCGGAGCGCCCCGAAGGCGGTGCGCGAGGTGACCGTCTTCGACGCGTACGAGGGCCCGGGGATCCCGGACGGCCAACGGAGCCTCGCCTTCACGGTCGTGTTCGGAGACGACGACGCCACCCTCGCCCCGAAGACCCTCGAGGTGCTCCAGGCGCGCGCCATCGAAGCCCTGCGCAGGAAGGGATACACCGTGCGCACGGCGGAGGCCTCCGGGGGCTCGGCGGGCGCCGGGCCGAAGGCGTAGCTCGCCACCTCCGCCCCCTCGGGCTCGTGCGAGCCCCTGAGCCCGGGGGTGCGGAGGCCCCCTCCCGGGACCACCCCGTGAGGTGGCCGGGGCCGGCGTGGCGGGCGGGGGGGCGGCGGAGCGCGACGACCACCAGGGGGATGCGGGTCCTCCCTCCCCCGCGCCCCCACCTTCAAGGCCCCCTTGCGACCTCGTGCGCCCCTGGCGTGCTCATGCGGCGCACGGCGTCCTTCAGGCTCCGGCGACCGCCCAGCGGCCGCCCGCGCACGATCGCGTGAAAGCGCTTGCCTCGCCCCCCACGAGGTGTAGCGTGATGCGCCATGGGGCCCCAGGCGTGGGGCCCCCGTCTCCGCATGCGCCCGCGGGAGGGATCCGTGCGTCCGACCTGGATCGTGCTTGGCCTCGTGGTGGGTCTCGGTGGGGTCGCCTACGTCAAGCTCCGCGATCGGGCGGGCAGCGGGACCCAGGCGCCGCTGGCCCGTCCGGCGGATGCTCCCGGCGAGGGGAAGGGTACGGTCCCGTCGGGGGGCGGTGCCCC
>CAZJJQ010000759.1:0-2144 GCA_964546345.1 uncultured Planctomycetales bacterium | reverse complement strand
TCGGGGTCCTTCTCGATCAGGTCCAGGTACCGCCCTGCCGCGCCGAGCGGATCGGCCGCAGCGCCCGGGGCGGGGCAGGCGAGCGCGAGCGCCTCCGCATCGAGGCGGGCGATCTCGCCCGGGGCGTCGCCGGTGAAAGGCGCCCACGGGCTCTCCGCCGGCGGCGGACCCGGCGGGAGCGGCGGGGGATCGAGAGGGCCCGACGGCCCGGGGTTCGGGGGCGTCGGAGGGCCGCCCCCGGCGCGCGCCGGGAGGGCGGCGGCCACGAGGAGGAGGGCCAGCGCGAGGCAACGTCGCGACGACACGGGGCGAGGCTACCACGATGGGCGATCCCGTCGGGGACGCCCCCGGCCGTCGTCGCGAGGTCCCCCACGCCCTTTCGCCCGACGTCCCGGGGACCGGAGCGGCACCCCTCCTCCCCCGCGCCCCCCACCTCCCGCACCGGCCCGCGACCGGGTGCCGCCGCACGGTCGTCCCGAGCCCGAGCCCGCGGCCACGGTCGCCGTCGCTCCCGCGAGCCCGCGCCCCTCCACCGCGCCGCCGCTACCGCACGGTCCAACCCGCGGCGGCGACTTCCTGCGCGACGACGCGGATCTCCTCCGGGGAGAGGCGATCGAGCTGGGGGAGGAGCTTCCGCGAAGGATCGAGGGCCGGGAACCGGTCCACGTGGGCCGCCAGCCATCGGACCCAGGCCTCCATGACGGAGCGATAGCCCCGTTCGTGCGCCTCGGGCACGCGCTCGACGAGGGGGAGGGACCGCACGAGGTCGAGGAGCGCGAGATCGGGGTCGCGCGCGTCCCGCACGGCGGCCAGCTGCGCGCGCCCCTCGAGCCGGGCCTCCACGCGGGGGAACGCGAAGCCCTCGGACGCGAGCAGCGCCGTGGTGGTGGGCAGCTTCTCGAGCACGGGCAGGTGGCGGTCGAGGTCGAGCACGTGGCCGAACTCGTGCGCCCGCAGCACGTGGAACGAGCCCCACCGGTCGTCGCCGACCCGTCGCGCGTACCGCAGCGCCAGGCGGGAGGAGAGCCCGTTCGGATCGTCGAGCGCGAAGGTCCCCTCGGGGCCGTCGGGCGAGGGCGGCTCGCGGCCCGCGGCGACCACGCGGGTGAGGAATCCCGGCTCGGCCCGTTGGATCAGGCGCACCTGGTGGTCCTCGCGCCGCGCGGCATCGGCGTCGAGCCAGACGCCGTCGGGCAGGGCCGCGCCGGAGAGGCTGCCGCCCTGGAAGTCGATCAGCGCGCGGATCTCCCGGTCGTAGCCCACCGCGACGTCGTGGCGCAGCACGAGGCCCTGGGTGGGGATCTCCTGGTCGCGGGTGAGGGAGGCGATGGAGAGCAGGATCGCCTCGGGCGGATTGCCCTCGCGCTGCCCGAGCATCAGGTACTTGCCCAGCCGTCGGAAACGCGCGACCAGCGGAGAAGAGGTGTCGGTGCCGTGGTCGAGCCACGTGCCGAGGAACGGGACGGTCCGTCGGCCCTGGGAGGCCTCGAAGGCGGCCTGCTCCTCGGCCGGGAGGTGCTCGCGTGCGAGCGCGCGCAGCCGCGCGAGGAGCGCGTCGAGGGAGGGAGGCGTCTTCCCGGCGGCGGGGGCGCGGTAGCCCTCCTCGACCAGCTCACGGAAGGCACGCTGGAAGCGCACCTCGCGCTCCAGACGGCTCGCGAGCGCACGCACCCGCGGAGGGCCGTCCCCTTGCAGGAGCGCCACGGCGTCCTCGAGGGCGCCCACACCGACGAGGGCCTCGGCCAGGTCCGCGAGGGCGTCGGCGGGAACGGCGGAGGCGGGTCCGTCGGGCACGCGCGCGGCGGCCCGGTCGAGGGCGCCCCAGGCGTCCCGGCGGACGTTGCGCGGGTCGGTGAGGACCTCCGGCGGCACGGAGCCCTTCAGGTACGCGAGCCCCTCCCGGCGCCGTCCCGCGGCCAGGAGCAGGCGCCGCAGGTGACGGTCCACGGGCACCGGGTCGGCTCCGCGCCGCAGGGCCGCGGTGTAGCGCGTGATCGCCGTGGCGCGGTCGCCGGACCGCTCGGAGAGCAAGCCGGCGAGCGCCTCGGTCTCCGCGGACGCGCCCGGCGTGCCGAGCACGCCGCCGATCTCGGCCCGGAGGCGCTGCTCCACCCCGGGTTCCACGCCGTCGCGGACGATGTCGG
>CAZJJQ010000758.1:0-2145 GCA_964546345.1 uncultured Planctomycetales bacterium | reverse complement strand
TGCGCGAGCCTCCGAAGTCGAACCCGATCGGTCGGGAGCGCATCTCCCCCGCATCGGGGGGGGGGCGTGACGCGTTCGACGACTTCTTCAAACGCTCTGAGCTGGCGCCGGGGGCCGGCCCCCGCGGAGCAACTCCCCGGGGGGCGGACGGGTCGGCGGAAGGGGGGGGCGGCGGGGGGGGAGCCGGCACCCCGGGGCCCCCGGGGCCCGGGTGGCCTCCGTTCCGCTATGATCCGCGCTCGCCCGCGGCGTCGCGGGCCCGGAGGAGCCCGATGGGCGATCTGCTGCTGAGCGTCATCGAGTGCACGGACCAGGAGCCGGGCGAGCTGGCCCGCCGGATCCCCCGGACGGGGTCGGCGGAGACCAAGTTCGGCAGCCAGCTGGTGGTCCGCGACTACCAGGTCGCGATCTTCCGGAAGGACGGCAAGGGCCTCGACATCTTCACGGCCGGGCGGCACACGCTCACGTCGAAGAACCTGCCCTTCCTCACGAAGATCCTGGCGCTGCCGTTCGGGTTCAAGAGCCCCTTCCGCTGCGAGGTGATCTACGTCAGCCTCCGGACCCTCCCGGACCTCAAGTGGGGGACGCGCGAGCCGGTCCCGTTCCGCGACAGCGAGCTGGGCCTCGTGCGGCTGCGGGCCTTCGGCACCTACGGCCTGAAGGTGGCCGACCCGGTGGTGTTCTCGAACTCGCTGGTCGGGGCCGACGGGCTCTACACGGCGCAGATGGCCGAGGAGTACCTGCGCTCGACGATCATCCAGAAGCTCAACGACTGGATGGGCGAGAACAGCAAGAGCGTGATGGACCTGCCCTCGCAGTACAACGAGGCGAGCAAGGCCATGGCGGACGCGCTCGCGCCGGAGTTCGCGCGGTTCGGGCTCGCGCTCGACAACTTCCGCGTCAACGCCATCACCCCGCCCGAGGACGTCCAGAAGGCCATCGACGAGCGGTCGCGGATGAAGGCGATCGGCAACATGGGCGACTACACCCGGATGAAGGCGGCCGAGGCGCTCGGCGCCGCGGCGGCCAACCCCGGCGGGCTCGGCTCGGCCGGGGTCGGGATCGGGGCGGGCCTCGGGTTCGGGCAGATGATGGCGGACGCCATGCGCAACCCGGGCGCGGGGGGCGGGTCGTCGGGCGGCGGAGGCGATGGCGGCGCGGCCGCCGCGGCCCCCGGCAAGTCGGTCGCCGACCAGCTGCGCGACCTGGCCGCCCTCGCCAAGGAGGGCATCCTCACGCCCGAGGAGTACGCGGCGAAGAAGGCCGAGCTGCTGAAGCGGCTCTGATCCTCCGTCGTCTTAGGGGGGGAGCCCTCCCCCTCGGAGCCGCCATGCGCCCCGTCTCAGGTCCCCTGAAGCAGTCGCCTTCGCTCGGTTTCGGGGGGCCAAGCCCCCGGAAACCCGCTCGGCGCGCGGTCCCTGCGGGCCCGCGCTTCGCGGCTGTGTGGAGTCTTCGACTCCATCACAGCCTCTCAGGTCAGGTCTCCAGGTCGTTCGTCCTGGCCGCGGGGGTGGCCGCGTCGCTGCTCTTCGGCCTCCCCGGGTGCACGCGCGGGAAGACCTACGACGCCGTGGGCAGCGCCACGCCGACGGTGGCGGGCGCGGCGCCGGCGCAGTACGCCGACGTCGAGGCCGCGAAGGCCGCCTTCTCCCGGACGGACGGCCCGCTCACGGCCACCCTCGAGGACGTCGCCTGGATCCGGCTCGAGCCCAACACCCACGAGGCGCCCGAGCGACACCCGGAGTACTTCCGCGGCCTGACCACCATGATCGTGCGGGTGGAGACCGAGGTCTTCGTCCGCCCCACGGAGGAGGTCTACCTCCTCGAGGACTCGACGGGCGTCCGCGTGACCACCAAGCCCGAGAGCTACACCGGCGACGTGAAGGGGGGCTTCGGCCCGCGGTGGCTCGCCGAGTTCAAGCTCGTGTTCCCCCACGCGATGTCCAAGGACGTGCGCTGGCTCACCCTGACGCGCGAGGGGCCCAAGGGCGGCAAGGTCCGGTGGGACTTCCCCGACGGCGGGGGCGCGTGCGGACGATGACCGGGCTCGGCGGGGGCTGACGAGCGCCGGTCGCCCTCAGGGATTGTGAAGAAGTCGCCGTCGGGACGTACGGGCTCGCTTTCGGGGCTCGTGCCGCGCGGCGG
>CAZJJQ010000757.1:0-2150 GCA_964546345.1 uncultured Planctomycetales bacterium | reverse complement strand
TCAAGGCGATGCCACCGAAGAACACGGCGTACACGCCCCCGAGCGCGACCACGAGGGGGCGATGGCGCCGGGCCCCCTCCTTCGCGCCCGCCACGCTGCCACCCCCGAACGCGCGCAGGCACAGGTGCGCCGCCCCGAGCGCCGCGAGCGCCACGCCGCCGGCGCGCGCGATCCGCGCGGCGTCGCTCCACCCCGCGACTCCGAGGAGGCGCGTCGGGCGACGCAACCCGATGGCGACGCCGAGCGCGAGGGTGGCGAGGAGCACGCCGAGCACGAAGCCCCCGAGGCGGAGGCCGGCCCGGCGCGCCTCCTCGGGCGGGGCGTCGCCGTTGGCGCCGTAGAACCACGCCTCGTCGCGCAGGTCGTGCAGGAGGAAGTAAAACGCGAACAGGCCCATGGCGATGCCGCCCTCGCGGCCGCCGAGCGCGGAGAACCCGAGGCAGAGGGCGACCGAGAGCAGACCGAGCCCGACGAAGGTCGTGGCGCCCCGCCTGGAGCGGACCTTCGAGGACGTCACCAGGAACAGCGTGGCGACCAGGGTGTGGGCCACCGCGAGCAGGCGGGTCGTGGTCTCGGTCGCCTCGTACACGAACCGGGTGGCCCGGTCCGCCCCCGGATCGACCGCACGCTCGACGCGCCCGACGGCGTAGAAGACCCCGAAGAGAGCGAGGGTGGCGAGCAGCGCCCAGAAACCGTTCCTCTCGGTGACCGTGAGCGGGCGACGGCCGGGGAGGGGCAGGGTGGCGTCCACCCCGGGATCCTAGGGATGGAAGCCCCGGAACGGAACGATGCGCTTCCCTACCGCCGTGCACTCCGTCCCTGGGGCGCGGTCCCCGGCCCGGCGGGGGGCGTCCCCCGCCCCCGCCGCCCCCACCCTCCCGACCCCGTTCGCGCCGTTCGCAAGGAAGGCGTGCGTTGGCCCCGCACTCGTTGTAGAACCCAAGGGCCATGGCCCACGTCCCGGACAGTCTCCTCGACGGCATCGAAACGGTCCTCGCGGACGGGATGCGGGCCGATGCGGCGGCGCTCGGGATGCGCGAGGCCACCGCCCGCGTCCTCCTCGCGCTCGGGGCGAGCGAAGGCATCCCGATGCGGGAGCTGGCCCAGCGCTCCGCACGCGATCCCTCGACCGTGACGCGGTTCGTCCTGCGGGCCGCCGCCGACGGCCTCGTCGAGCAGCGCCCGGGCGTCGAGGACCGCCGCGAGCGCCTCCTCCACCTCACGCCGGCGGGCCAGGCGGCGCGCGCCGCGCTGCTCGCCCGCCGCACGACGCGCACCGCGGGCATCCGCCTCGGCGTGCAGGCGCGGACGGGCCTCGGCCCGGACGAGGTGGACTGGTTCCTGTCGCAGCTCTACGCGTCGCTCGTGGACCCGAAGCCGCCGAGCCTGTAGGGGGCAAGCGGACCGGACCGTGGGGCAGCGATCCTGGGGGGGGGATTCCCGGGGGCGGCGGGGGCAGGTCCCGCGACCGCCGCGCCCACATGGGGCCACGTCGTCGTGGGGGGGCGGCCGGGGCGCCCGCGAGCAGCCCCCTACCGCTTCACGAGGCGGAGGCTCACGACGGGCACCTCCCCCACGCGGACCTCGAACCCCTGCTCGTCGGTGTCCCCGTCGCCGAGCGACGCCCGGAAGCGGTACGTCCCCGGCGGCAGGCCGATCACGCGCCCCTCGAGGGGCAGCTCGGGCACCTTGCCCGGCGCGGTGTGGAGCGTGGTGAACGCCGTGCGGTACGTGGCTTCCATCGGCACGCCGCGGGCGTCGAGCAGGACGATGCGCGCGGTCTCCGGCGGCGCCTCACCCGTGATCGTGACCTTCCACGCCGCCTCGCCACCCGGCGCCAGCGGCACGGTCACTTCCGTGAGCCCGCCCGGGGCCACCTTCGCCAGCACGGCGGCGTCGAGGGCGCCGCTCACGTACGCGCGCACGCGCCACCGCCCGATGGGCAGGCGCTCGAACAGGTAGGTGCCGTCGTCCTGCGGGACCGCGAGCGGGTGGGCCGCCGCGGGCACGTCGAGGGGCTCCACGTCCACGCGCACGCCCTGGGGCTCGCCCATCCCCGCGGCCGGGGCGAGGGTCACGAGGAGCGATCCGTTCCCCACCTTGCCCTGGGCGAGCAGCTCCTCCACCGACACGCGGGGCGCCCGGGGGCG
>CAZJJQ010000756.1:0-2155 GCA_964546345.1 uncultured Planctomycetales bacterium | reverse complement strand
AACGCCGACCGCTTCGGCCTCGCCGAGCTCCACCAGCTGCGCGGCCGCGTCGGCCGCGAGCAGCGCCACGCCCACTGCCTCCTCCTGATCGACGCCGACCGCGCGTTGTCCGAGGAGGCCTCCCGTCGCCTCCGCGCGCTGGAGGAGTACAGCGAGCTCGGCGCCGGGTTCCGCATCGCCATGCGCGACCTCGAGCTCCGCGGCGCGGGCAATCTGCTCGGCGCGCAGCAGTCGGGCCACATCGCGGCCGTCGGCTACGACCTCTACTGCAAGATGCTCGCCGAGGCCGCCCGCCGCCTCCGGAAGGGCGGGCCCCCGCGGGTGGACGCCGCGACCCTCGACGTCGAGCTGCCGTGCGCGATCCCCGAGTCCTACGTCCGCGACGTGCGCGAGACCTTCCGGCTCTTCCGGCGCGTCTCGACGGCACCCACCCTCGAGGTGCTCGAGAGCCTTCGCGACGAGCTCCTCGACCGGTTCGGCCCCCTGCCCGCCGACACCGAGCGCCTCTTCCTCCACCAGTCCGTGCGCCTGCTCGCGGGGGCCGCGGGCATCGTCCGCATCCTCCCCGCCGAGGCCGGCGGACTCTCCCTCGAGGCTCCGCCCGAGACCGGCGCGCTCGACCGGCTCTTCGCGCGCGGCGTCCCCCTCCGCCGGCTCGACACCCAGCGCGCCTACCTCCCTCCGCCGAAGCCCTCGACCTCGCCGTCCGGTCTCGTGCCGGCGCTCGAGGCTTCGCTCCGGGCGCTGGTCGCCCGCCTCCGGCCGAAGGCGTAGCCCGGGGACGCGATCGGGTTCGGGATCTTCCGGGGGCGCCGGGGGCCGGCCCCGACCCCGGAGGGACGGTGTCCGACGCCTTCCTTGCGGGCTGCGGCCCCCGCCGCCCCCCGGATTCCTCCCCCCCTGGCCTCCCGCAAGCGCTTCGTCCTCTGTCCCGGATGCCTGGGTATCTTCCCCGGAATGCCCCTCCCTCGCCTCCGCACCGCCCTCGCCCTCGCGTTCGGCGCCGCGGTCCTGCTGCCGACCTCGGGCGCGTGCGGCCCCCATCCGGACGGTCCGCTGCCCGGCACCGGAGGAGCCCCGGTCGGCGGCCCCGTCCCCGCCGGCGCCCCCGCGGCCTCACCCTCCGGGCAGAACCTCGACGAGTGGCTCGCCTACGTCGAGGGCGAGTACATCACGCGCCGGACCATCGAGCGGCAGATCGGCCCGAAGGACCCCGAGGAGGACGAGAGCCTCTACGAGGAGCGCGTCCACAACCGCGTCCTCAAGATGGCCATGAACCGCATCCTGGTGAAGGCGGCCCAGCGGGCCACCCTCGACCTGCGACCCGACATGGTGGACAAGGAGCTCGAGCGGGCGTCGCAGGCCGAGGTGGAGCAGGCCCAGAAGCGCGCGGAGGCCGCCAAGCCCGGCTCCGGCGCCGGGATCACGTTCGAGAAGCTCCTCAAGGAGCGCGGCCAGACCCTCGCGGAGTTCCGCGAGGAGCTCGCGCGGAGCATCCTCGTCGAGCAGTACTTCTACCTGCTCTGGCACGGCGTCCCGGGCAAGCGACCGGTGTTCGACCCGGAGCCGGCGCCGGAGGACGCGCTGCGGCTCTACCAGAAGCACCGCGACGCGTTCGACGTGAAGCCGGCGATCAAGTTCGGCCTCTTCACGATGCAGCCCGTGGACCTGATCGAGGACGGCAAGCGCACCTACGACGAGGCGGTCGAGGAGGCGCGTCGGCGCATGGCGGCGCTCCTCGGCGAGCACGTCTCGGGCGCGGCCGCCTCTGCCGTCGCGACGAAGTACGGCCTCGGGGGGCGCAACGCGTGGCGGTCCTCGGAGGACTGGGACTCGAAGGCGCCGCCGAAGGACGGGCGCCCGACGGAGGACTGGGTGGACTGGGCCTTCGACCCGGCCCGGCGGCCCGGCGAGACCAAGGTGTTCGACGCACGCGGGGGCGTGGTGGTGGGGGTGGCCGTGCGCGAGGTGCGCTCGGCGCGCAGCAAGGGGTTCGACGAGGTCCGCAAGGACGTGCTCGACCTCATCCGCCGGATCCGGCTCGCGAAGTTCCAGCTCCAGCACCGCCTGCAGCTCCTCGGTCCGGCCTCGGTCCACCCGTCGAGCATCGCCGAGGAGCTCGAGCAGTCGATCCGCACCGAGCTCGCCCGCATCG
>CAZJJQ010000755.1:0-2156 GCA_964546345.1 uncultured Planctomycetales bacterium | reverse complement strand
GCCGCCGCAGGTCGTTCCCTCCACTTCGGTTACGTCACTCGGACTTGCGCGAGCCGCCGAAATCGAGCCCGATCGGTCGGGAGCGCGTCTCCCCCGCATCCAGGGGGAGCGGGACGCGTTTGACGGCTTCTTCCCAGCCACCCACCCTCCGCCTCCGGGCCGGTCCCGGCGCCGGACGACCGCCCGCGCGCCGCGGTTCAGACGCGCGTGCGGTAGGAGGCGAGATGGGCCTCGGCCATCCGGAGCACGTTGGCGAGGGGCTGCGTGCGCTTCTCGACCTTCGCGAGGAGGACGCCGCCCTCGATGCTGGCGACGAGGAAGTCGGCCATGGCCGGGATGTCGAGATCGTCGCGGACGTCGCCGCGGAGGCGGGCCCGCTCGAGGAGGCCCGCGAAGCCGTTGCGGAAGAGGGTGAAGGCCTCCTGGATGCGCAGGCGGAAGCCCTCGTGGACGTCGGAGAGCTCGGCGGCGAGGTTGCCGAAGGCGCACCCCCCCCGGCAGCCGTTCGTGTCCTGCTCGGTGACGAACCCGTCGAGGACGGCGGCGATGCGCTCGAGCGGCGGCGGCCCGTCGGCGGCCGCCAGGTAGTCGAGCAGGCGCTCCTGCTGGTCGGCGAGCCAGCGGTCGATCACCGCGTGCCCGAGGTCCTCCTTGCTCGGGAAGTAGTAGTAGAAGGACCCCTTCTGGATCCCCGCGCGCTCGAGCAGGTCGCCGATGGAGGTGGCGCGGAAGCCGCGCTCCCGGATCAGGGCCGCCGCGTGGAGGACCACCTGGTCGCGAGTGCTCGCGCCCCCCGGGGACTGCTGTGACACCATGGATCCCGAGCCTTTCGCATCGCACCAACCCACGCCCATCGCTATGGACCCACGCCGGGGGCCGGCGTCAAGCCGGGCGCAGATGGCGGCGGGTCGGGGCGTGTGAAGACAGCGCAGAACGCGAGGCGCGTGACCCCGACGCAAGGCGGATGCTCCCCCGACCGGGCGGCCTCGATTTCGGAGGCTCGCGCGGGGCCGAGGGGCGTAACCGAAGTGCGGGGAACGACCTGCGGCGGCGAGGAGATCGCATCTGGACTCCGAGACCCCGACGAGCCGCCGCGCGGCACGAGCCCCGAAAGCGAACCCGTACGTCCCGGTGGCGACTTCTTCACGGCCCTTCAGCGCGCGGAGAGGCGGAGCCAGAGGGTGACGCGCTGGAGGTGCGTGTCCGGGGTCCCCGGCGGGAGACCGACGACCTCGGGGACGGGCCCCGCGCGCAGCTCGAGCCCTGCGGTCGAGGTCACGTCGGCGACCGCGAGCGTGGCGAGGGCCAGCCCGTCCTTCGGGAACGGTCTCGCGGACACGGGCGCGGCCGCGAAGGCCGTGCGTACCCAGGGGGACGCGCTTCGGGCCTCCAGGCGGAGGAGGGACTCCCGCGTATCCGGCTCCTCGAACCCGTAGCGGAGGCGGTACGCGACGATCTTCCCCGGGTGTCCCGGGGGCGCGGCCGCCGCGGCGGGGGACGCGCCCTCGGGGTCGGCGAGGAGCGACCACGCGACCCGCAGCGCATCGCCGGGGTCGAGGTCACGCCAGCGCGCCCCGTCGCGCGCCGTCCCCTGCTCCACCTCGAGCAGCACCCGGCAGGGCGCCAGGGCCTCGAGGGTCAGCGCATCGCCGCCCGCTGCCCGGGTCGCCGAGAGGCGGTAGGTGGCGAGCGGGCCGTCCGCGGGAGCAGGGGACCCGGCGTCGGTGGTGGCGCCCGCATCCGAGCGCGAGGGCGTGGCCTCCCGGTCGCCGCAGCCGCCCAGCCCGGCGACGAGCCCGAGGAGCGCGACGACGCACGCGCCCACGATGGCGCGGCCGGGCGGGATGGGGGACCGCGATCGCATGGCCCCATGCCTACACCGGACCGTGGGGCGCCGCCACGGTGCATCGTCCCGGCGCAGCCTGCGCGGCGCGGTAGGCTGCCGCCCCTATGCGCACCTCCTCGGGATCGGTGGTTCGGGGATCCGGCACTTCGCGACGCCTCGCGCGGGGAGGAGCCGGCGCGGTCGCGATCGCCCTGCTCGCCGCCGTCGGCCTCGTCGGCTGCGGCGAGGACGCGCCTGCGACCCCGGCGAAGGCCTCGGGGGGCGTGGGGGCGCCGTCGGCGTCCGTAGCCCCCGCGTCGCCGGCCGACGG
>CAZJJQ010000754.1:0-2157 GCA_964546345.1 uncultured Planctomycetales bacterium | reverse complement strand
CGCCGCGGCGTCGTCCGGGGGCACGAGGAGGCCGCAGCGTCCGTCGTGTAGGGCCTCGGGCAGGCCGCCCACGCGCGTCGCGACGACCGGGACGCCCGCGGCCATGGCCTCGAGGGCGGCCAGCGGGAGGCCCTCGGTGCGGGAGGGGAGGGCGAGGACGTCGGCCGCGCCCAGGCAGCGCCACGGGTCGGTGCGCCAGCCGACGAATCGGACAGCGCCGGGGCGCGCCGCGCCGGCGGCGGCCTCGAGCGCGGCGCGGCGCGCGCCGACCTCGACGAGGACGACGACGCCCCGCGGGAGGGCGAGCCGCCGCCAGGCGTGAAGGAGCACGTCCTGGCCCTTCTCGGGGCTCAGGCGGCCCAGGGCGAGGACGCAGGGCTCGTCCGCCCCGAGGCTCCACTCCGCCCGGACGGCCGCGCGTGCGGAGGCCGCCTCGCGCGCGACGGCCTCGACGTCGATGCCGTTCTCGACGGCGTGGATGCGGTGCGCCGGGACGCCGGCGCGCACGAGCGCCTCGCGCAGCGCCGCGGCCACGGCCACGACCGCGTCGGCCGTCCGCAGGCAGCGGCGGTCGAGCGCCTCGAAGGCGCGGACCTTGCGGTTCTCGCCGGTGTAGCCGTGGACGAGGGCCGCGCGCGCGACCGGGCGGCCCTTCACGGCCCGCGCGAGCACGAGGTCGGCCTTGTAGTCGTGCCCGAGGGCGACGTGGGGCGCCACCAGGTCGAGCGCCGCGCGCACGAGCCCGACGACCCGCACGTCGTAGCTGCCCCGCTGCGCGACGGGCAGGGTCCGCAGGCCCAGGCGGCGCGCCTCGTCGAGGAGGGGGTGCGGCTCGCCCTCGCGGGCGAAGGAGGCGAGGGTGACCTCGACGTCCGGGGCCGCGAGGCGCGCCTGCTCGAGGAGGAGCCGCTCCGGGCCCCCGAGGCGGTCCGAGTTGCGCAGGTGGAGGACGCGGAGGGGCACGGGAGAGCAGCGTACCGCGGGACGCGTGGGGGCCCCTCTCGGCCTTCGAGGGCGGCCCGTCCTACCCGCGGACCACGCGCAGGGTGTCGAGCCGGACGCGGGGGGCGAGGAACTCGGGGCGGACGGGCTCCTCGCGGCAGAGATCGGTGGAGAGGTACTTCTTGTTCGAGTCGGCCAGCACCGTGACCACCACGGCATCCCCGCCGAGCGCCGCCGCGCGCTGGATGGCTCCGAGCACGTTCGCGCCCGAGGAGATGCCCACGGCGAGCCCGAGGTCGCGGCAGAGGGCCTGCGCCATCAGGATCGAGTCGCCGTCGGACACGTCCACGATCTCGTCGAGCTGGTCGAGCCTGACGACCGCGGGGATGAACTCGTCGCTGATGCCCTGGATGCGGTGCTTGCCCACCTTGTGGCCGACGCGCAGGGTCGGCGACTCGGCGGGCTCGAGGGGATGGGCGCGCAGCGAGGGATTCGCGGGGCGGAGCCCGCGCGAGAGGCCCATGATCGTGCCGCCCGTGCCGACGCCGGCCACGACGGCGTCGGGGCGCAGCCCGAGGGTGCGCAGCTGCGCGAGGATCTCGGGCGCCGTGAAGAGCTCGTGGGCCTCCACGTTCGCGGGGTTCTCGAACTGCCGCGGCAGGAACACGTGGGGCGTGGCGCGCGCGAACTCCTCGCAGCGCGCGATGCTCCCGAGGAACCCTCCCTGCTCCCGCGACACGGGGACGATCTCGGCGCCGAAGCTGCGGATGAGCTCCACGCGCTCGCGGCTCATCCAGTCGGGCATGTAGATGCGGACCGGGTGGCCCAGCGAACGGCCGAGCGCGCTGAAGGACACGCCGGTGTTGCCGCTGGTGGCCTCGGCGATCGTGTCGCCGGGCCGCAGGGTGCCCGCCTCGTACGCGCGCGCGAGGATCCAGGCCGCCATGCGGTCCTTCGTGGACCCCGTCATGTTGCGCTGCTCGTACTTCGCGAACACGCGCCCCGGCTTGCCGTCGAGGCGATAGCGCAGCTCGACGAGGGGTGTGGCGCCGAACAGGCCCCACAGGCCCCGCTCGTGGAGGGGGCCGTGCGCGACGAGGTCCTCGGGACGGCGGGAGGCCGCGGGCGGAGGGGCGTTCATGCCCCGAGCGTACGCGCGGGCGGGTCGCGGCAGAAGCCCCCGCGCGCTCGGGAGGCGCGCCGGCGGCGGCGGCC
>CAZJJQ010000753.1:0-2159 GCA_964546345.1 uncultured Planctomycetales bacterium | reverse complement strand
AGCGCCACGGGCTCGGCGTGGAAGTTGCCGCCCGACAGCACGTCGTCCCCGAACACGAGCGGGTTGTCCGTGGCCGCGTCGATCTCGCGCTCGAGGACCTGCTCCGAGTAGGCGAGGCCGTCCGAGCACGCGCCGTGCACCTGGGCGGCGCAGCGCGTGCCGTAGGCGTCCTGGGGCGCCGTCCGTTTGCCCGGGATCGCGCTCGGATCGGCGTCCACGAGCCGGCTGCCGCGCAGCATCGAGGCGATGCGGGCCGCGCTCGCCATCTGCCCTGGGTGCCCGCGGGCGGCGTGGATCCGCGCGTCGAGGGCCGCGGATCGGCCGGCCAGCGCCTCGATGGTGAGCGCCGCCGCCACGTCCGCCGTGAGGAGCGCCACCACCGAGGCCTCGAGCGCCAGCAGCGCGCACGCGAGCGTCACCTGCGTGCCGTTGACGAGGGCGAGCCCCTCCTTGTGCGTCAGCCGGATCGGGCGCAGCCTCGCCTTCGCGAGCGCGCGCGCCGCCGTCGTCTCGCGCCCCTTCACCCGGACGCGGCCCTTGCCGAGCAGCGGGAGCGCGAGGAAGGAGAGCGGGGAGAGGTCGCCGCTGGCGCCCACGCTCCCCTGGGAGGGGATGACGGGCAGGATGTCCGCGTCGTAGAGGGCCACCAGCGCCTCGACGGTGGAGGGGCGCACGCCGGAGAACCCGCGGGCCAGCGCGTGCGTCCGCAGGAGCAGCGCGAGGCGCACCACCTCGTCGTCGAACGGCGCGCCGGCGCCGAACGCGTGGCTGACGAGCAGGTTCTCCTGGAGCGCCGCCGCGTCCTCGGGCGCGATGCGCCGGCCGGCGTTGCTGCCGAAGCCCGTCGTCACGCCGTAGATCCCCTCGTCCTTCGCCACCGCCCTGCGGATGCGCTCGGCCGCCGAGCTCGCCCGACGCCGCGCGGCCGGGTCCCACCGGAGCGCCACGGGGGCCCGCGCTCCCGTGAGGGCGTCGGCGAGGGTCAGATGGCGGCCGATGGTCAGCACGGCGGGCTCCGGGAGGAGGTGGGGGGCGGCGGGGGGAGGGGCGGACGGGCGGCGGGGAGGCCGCGGGCGAGGATCGGGGGGAAGCGGGCGCGTCGTAGCGGGAGTGTCGGTCCGACGGCGCGAAACCGGAAGCCCTGAGCCGACGGACTCCGCGCCGGGTCCGGGGCCACGGGACGGGGCGGGGACGGCTAGTCCGGGCCGGTCTCCGACGCGAGGAGGGCCTGGAAGGCCTTGGCCGCCCAGGCCTCGTCCACCTTCCCCGACACCCAGAGCCGGTCCACCCCGACCCGGCTCTTGTAGGCGAACGCGCCGATCCGCAGCGGGCCGACCCCCTTCCCGTCGTCGCCCTTGAGCGGACCCTTGAGGTCGATCCCCTCGGTCTTGCCGTGGATCTCGCCGCCGATCTGGCCCCCGTGGAGCTCGCACCGCACGCGCACGCGCTCGCCCGGCTTGAGCCCGTTCGAGCCCTTCTCCGCCAGGTCGATCCGGATGAAGCCCCGCGTGCCCGGGTCGGCGTCGCGCCAGACGCCGTCGCCGAACATCCACAGCACGTGGGCCGAGAGCACCTTCGCGGCGGAGCCCTTCTTCAGGCGGAACTGGGTGTTCCAAACCTCCATGGCGATCGCCCGGTACTGGGTCCCCTCCTGGACGCCGAGCAGGCCGTAGTCGCGATGGTCATCCGCGACGCAGTCGGCCTCCCACGTCACGTCCGTCGGGTCGAACACCACCTTGCACATCAGGGAGGAGTTGCCCGACAGGATGGCCATCCCCGACCGCACCTCGGCCTCGGCCGCGTCGTCGCCGGCCATGGGCTGCTCGACGACGAAGTCGGAGAGGAACGCCTTGTCGTCGTCGAAGGACCACTCGCACTCGAGGCGCCCGTCCTTCCAGGTCGCCTCCTCCCGCAGGAGCGCCGCCGGTCCGCGGATCCCGAAGTCGGCGGCCTGGCGCCCCGCGCGCACGCGCTCGGGATGCGCCCGCACGCACGGGGCGTTGGCGTGCTCCTTGAGCAGCCGCGCGTAGCCCTTCTTGGCCTCCTCCCACCGCCGGGCGAGGAGCGCCTCGTGGGCCTCGAGCCAGAGGCTCCGCGCCGCCGCGTCCGTCGCGCTGCTCGGACCCGGCGCGGGCCCTTCGCCGGGGGGGATCGCCGGT
>CAZJJQ010000752.1:0-2164 GCA_964546345.1 uncultured Planctomycetales bacterium | reverse complement strand
CCTGGAGCGGGCGCGGGCCCGCGCCACCCTCGGCGACCGTGAGGTCCACCGTGACGCCCGAGGGGGTGCGCCCCTCCTCGTCCTTCATGGAGGCGATGCGCACGTACGCCTGGCGGCGCAGCACGATCGTCTCGACGGTCGTGGTCTTCCCGCGGGCGACGTCGAACGGGGCGCTCGCGCCGACGACGAAGCCGAGCGCCCTCGCGTGCGCGACGTACCGGCCGGGCGCGACGCCCTCGGCGGTGGCGACGCCCTCGCGTCCGGACAGGACCCCGGCCCGTTTCGCCGAGCCTTCCGCGAGGATCACCTCGAGCTCGACGGAGACCGGGTCGATGGGCTGTCCGCGGGCGTCGCGCACGGGGACGACGAGCGTCCCCGCCTCCTCGAGGCGGAACGCGGCGCGCGCCGCCTCGCCGGCCCGCACGGTGATGGTGACCGGGGCGGCGATGAGCTTCCCGGCCGAGAACGTGACGTCGTACCGCCCCACCGGCAGCTTCTCGAGGACGAACGCCTGGTGCTCGACGGTCACGCGCTCGAGCCTCCGGATGGGGATGGTCGTCCCCTCGCGGATCACGGTGACGCTGGCGGCGTAGCGCTCCTTGTCGGCGGGGCCGTTCTCGACCGACGCCTCGAGCCAGCCCGCCGCGTCCATCACGTACGTGTCGTCCGAGCCGTCCTTCACGCCGTGGGCGAAGAACGTGTCGAACGACGGATGCGTCATGCGCAGGACGTACGGCGGGTGCGAGAGGCCGGCGATACGGAAGCGCCCGTCCTTGTCGGTCCGTCCGTGCCGCTGGTGGAACCGGTACCACAGGTGCTGCCCGGCCTGGACCACGTGCTCGAGGGCGACGTCCACGTCGGGGATGGGCTTCTTCGTCGCGTCGAGGACCGTGCCCTTCACCTCGCGTCCCCGCTCGAGCGGGAACGTCTTCTCGGCGGTCTTTCCCGGCTCGATCGTGGTGCGCAGGCGCCGCTGGAGCGTCGGCCGGCCCTCCCGTCCCTCGTTGTCCGACGCGAGCGTCACCAGCTCGTCGTAGTAGCTCCACATGTAGTCGGGGTGGGTGAGGACGAACTCGAGCTGGACCTCCTTCATCACCGGCCCGAACTCGAAGGTGCCGTCCGGCTTCGTCGTCACGTGCATGGCCGAGTCGCCCGGGCGCGGCTCGATGCCCCACACGAGCGGGCCGAGCTCGGCCGCGACCCACGCCTGGAAGCGCGAGAACGCGTTCGTGGAGGCGAAGGCCTCGGCCCCGGGCCCGTCGCGGTTCGCGACGGTCTGGAGGTAGATCGACACGTCCACGTTGCCCACGGGCTGGCGGGTGACGGCGTCCACCGCGAGACCCTTGAACCAGCCCGCGGCCGAGAGCCGGATCACGTGATCGCGCCCCGGCGCGAGCGGGGTCGCCTTCGTGTGCGAGATCATCCCGGGCGCGTACGCGCGCTGGTAGGCGAAGAGCGCGACGACGCGATCCGAGCCCGCCGGCAGGTCGAACACGCCGTCCGGGCCCGTCTTGCGATGCATCGACGTCTTGTAGGCGCCGAAGACGGGGATCTCGAGCGGGTCGCCGGTGCCGTCGGCCTGCAGGCTGTCGATCGTGGCCTTCCGGCCCTCGTCGGTGGCGACCAGCAGCACGTCCGCGCCCTCGATGCCCTTGCCGGTCGCGGCGTCCACGACCCGGCCCGCGTACGAGCCGCCCTTGGTGGTCGCCGCGGTGTCCGACGGCACCGCGGGCCGGGGCGCGGGCGCCGCCTCGTGGGTCTCGGCGTCCACCACCACGCCCTGCGGCGCGCTCGGGCGCAGCGCCCAGGGGGCCAGCGCCGCCACGAGCGCGACGAACCCGACGACCAGCACTGCCTTCACCGGCACGCGGGAGGCGCGGGGATCGGGGGCGGAGCTCCCGGCGGAGGAGGGGGGCGGCGGGGGCGGAGGCTTGCGGGTCGAGCTCACGGGATGACGGCTCCCACGCAGACTGTGCCCGAGACCGCGACGCCCGGAGCCATCCTACGCGCGAATGCGCACGCCGCCGACGGACCGTGGCCGGCGCGGCTCCGCACGATCCTCAGGCGAACCCCAGGGTCGCGAGGTCCACGGCGCCCCCGACCTCCACCCGGTGCGAGTCGGCGTCCTCGTGGTGCGTGCTGAACTCGATGATCTCGGCGTCCT
>CAZJJQ010000751.1:0-2170 GCA_964546345.1 uncultured Planctomycetales bacterium | reverse complement strand
AGCGTGACGTTGGTCCCGCCGACCCACATGTCGGGGCGAAGCCGGGTGCCGAACACGGCCAGGAAGGCCAGCATCCCGTACTCGAGGAACGCCAGCATCATGCAGGCCCGCAGGATCGGGCTCGCCCGCAGGCGCGACAGGGCGAAGGCGGCCCGGGTGCGGGGTTCGCGGGGGGATACGTCGCGGTCGGTCACGGGCGGCAACCTCGGGCGGGCGGACGCCGGTAGCCTACCCCGTCGTGCGGGGCGCCGCCGAGCGAGCGAACGCCGCCCGAGGGGGGGCGGTTCGAGCGGGAGGGGCCCGGGCTACTTCTTGAGGAAGGCCTTCGCCTCCTCCGTGAGCATCGGGAGCACCTGGAGGACGTCGCCCACGATCCCGTAGTCGGCCACCTGGAAGATGGGCGCGTCGGGGTCCTTGTTGATCGCGACGATCACCTTGCTGCTGCTCATGCCGGCCAGGTGCTGGATCGCGCCGCTGATGGCGCAGGCGACGTAGAGCTTCGGGGAGACGGTCTTGCCCGTCTGGCCCACCTGCTCCTTGTGGGGGCGCCAGCCGTTGTCCACGACCGCGCGGGACGCGCCGTGGGCGGCCCCGAGGGCGTCGGCGAGACCGAGGATGAGGGACCAGTTCTTCGGGTCCTGCATGCCGCGGCCGCCCGAGACGATCACGTCGGCCTCGGTGAGCTCGATCTCCTTGGCGGTGGGGGCGACCACTTCCTTGAGGCGGATGCGGGGGGCGGCGGGGGCTACGGCGAGCGCTTCGGAGGTCGCCGCGCGCGGGGCCTCCTTGGGCACCGTGACGTTGACGCGCAGCGAGACGACGGTCACCGCGGCCTTCGTCGCGACCGTCGCCAGGGCCTTGCCGGCGAGCTTGGGCTTGCTCGCGACGATCGCGTCGCCGTCGAGCGCCACCGAGACCGCGTCGGCGATGCACGCCGCGCCGAGCTTCGCGGCCGCGGCGGGGGCCGTCTCCTTGCCGGGCACGCTCGCGGCGAAGAGGATCGCGCGCGGGGCCACCTTGCCGGCGGCGGCGAGCACCGCGGCGAGCAGCGCCGCCTGCGTGTAGCGGGCGAAGGCGGGGCCGTCCACGGTCAGCACCGCGTCCACGCCGTATCTCCCGAGGTCGGCGGCGGCGCCGCCCCCTCCGTTGCCGGCGACGAGGGCCGTCACCTTGCCGCCGAGCGCGTCGGCGAGCCTGCGGCCCGCCGTCGCCACCTCGTGGGCGCTCTTCTTGAGCTTGCCGTCGCGGACCTCGGCCACCACCAGCACGTCGCGGTTGCTCACAGGACACCTCGGTCGTTGCGGAGCGACTTCAGGAGCTGCGCCATGCCCTCGCGCGTCGCGGGCACCTTCGTGCATCCGGCGCGGCCGGGCGGGAGGGAGAGCGAGCGGACCTCGGTGGCCGAGGCCGCCGCGGCGAGCGGTCGCTCCTCGAGCGGCTTCTTCTTCGCCGCCATGATCCCCTTGAGGCCCGGGAGGCGGGGCTCGGCGAGGCCCTTCTGCGCCGTCAGGACGGCGGGCAGGTCCACCTCGAGCACCTCGACCTCGCCATCGATCTCGCGGCGCACGGCCGCGATCCCGTTGTTGACCTCGATGCCCGTGGCGAACGCCACGAACGGCAGGTCGAGCAGCGCCGCGAGCATGGGGCCGACGGCCGCGTCGTCCTCGTCGGTGGCCTGCTTGCCGCACAGGAGGAGGTCGAACTTCGAGCCGCGGATCGCGTCGGCGAGCGCCTTCGCCGTCGCGGACGCGTCGCCCGCCGCGGGCGTCACCACGTGGATCGCCTTGTCGGCGCCCATCGCGAGCGCGGTGCGGAGCTCCTTCCCTGCCTCCTGCGGCCCGACGCTCACCACGGTCACCGCGCCGCCGCCGCCCGCGTCGCGCAGCTGCAGGGCCTTCTCGACGGCGATCTCGTCGTAAGGGGCCATGATCCACTGCACGCCGCTCACGTCGAGGCTCTTGCCGTCGGCGGCGATCCTGACCTTCGTCTCCGTGTCGGGCACCCGTTTCAGACAGACGACGACGTCCATGCGGCCACTCCATCGGGGGGGATCGAAGCCGGAGTGTAGCGCCGCCTCCGTGGGACCCGAACCGGGGGCGCGACCCGGCGGAAGGCGGGCGGGACGGGGCGCGCCGGGGCCGCGGGGAGCAGGACGGGCGCGTGGCGGGGC
>CAZJJQ010000750.1:0-2173 GCA_964546345.1 uncultured Planctomycetales bacterium | reverse complement strand
GTCCTCGAGATGGACAAGGCCCGCGGCATCGACTTCGGGCACGCGAACGCGTACTACGACGCGGAGCAGGTCCCGAGGCCGGGGCACTTCTACCTGCCCGTCGCATGCCAGCACTGCCGCGACGCGCCCTGCGTGAAGTCGTGCCCCACCGGGGCCACGTGGACCGAGCCCGACGGCATCGTGGTGGTGGACTACGACTGGTGCATCGGCTGCCGATGCTGCATGTCCTCCTGCCCCTACGGCGCGCGCCACTTCAACTGGGCCGAGCCCTCGGTGCCGAGCGAGACCTACAACACGAACACGCACTACCTCGGCAACCGCCCGCGCAGCCGCGGCGTGGTCGAGAAGTGCACGTTCTGCATCCAGCGCGTCCGCAACGGCCGCTACCCGGCATGCGTCGAGGTGTGCCCCGTGGGCTCTCGCAAGTTCGGCAACCTCCTCGACCCGTCGAGCGAGATCCGCTACATCCTCGAGCACAAGCGCGTGTTCGTCCTGAAGGCCGAGCTGGCCACCCGCCCGCGCTTCTACTACTACTACGGCGCGTGAGCGGAGGAGCCCCGAGATGAAGATGCTCCGCGAGTTCGGTCGCTTCCTCCTCGACTCCGTCCGGGCCGCCCTGACGGGCGGGCGGGCCTACTGGCTCTGGGTGGGCTTCCTCGGCCTCCTGGTCGCCGTCGGCCTCGCCGCCTACGCCCACCAGCTGAGCCGCGGGCTCGCCGCGACCGGCATGCGCGACCAGGTGTCCTGGGCGTTCTACATCGGCAACTTCACGTTCCTCGTGGGCGTCGCCGACGCGGCCGTCCTCGTCGTGATCCCGGCCTACCTCTACCGGTGGAAGCCCGCGCGCGAGGTCGTCGTCTTCGGGCTCCTGCTCGCCGTCGCCGCCGTGTCCATGGCGGCCACCTTCGTGCTGGTGGACATCGGCCATCCCGAGCGCCTGTGGCACCTGTTCCCGCTGCTCGGCAAGCTCAACCTCCCGCACAGCATGCTCGCGTGGGACGTGGTGGCCCTCAACTCCTACCTCATCCTCAACGTGCTGATCGTCCTCTACGGGCTCTTCTCGCTGTGGAAGGGGAAGATCCCGGGCCGCGGCGTGTTCCTCACGATGATCCTGATCTCGATCCCCATGGCCATCGCGGTCCACACGGTGACGGCGTTCCTCTACAACGGGCTCGCGAGCCGCCCGTTCTGGAACTCCTCGATCCTGGCCCCCCGCTTCATCGCCTCGGCCTTCTGCTCGGGCCCGGCGGTCCTCCTGGTGCTGCTCCAGGTCCTGCGGCGGGTGGCGCGGTTCGACGTCCAGAACCAGGTGCTGTGGAAGCTGGCCGAGCTCATGGCCTACGCCATGGGGTTCAACCTCTTCCTGCTGGCCGCGGAGGTCTTCAAGGAGTTCTACTCCGCCACCGAGCACTCCCGTCACATCTACTACATGTTCACAGGCCTCGAGGGACACTCGGCGATCGTCCCCTACATCTGGACGGCGGTCCTCTGCAGCATCGCGGCCTTCTTCATCCTGCTGATCCCGCGCCTGCGCACGCACCCCGTGCTCCTCAACGTCGGGTGCGCCCTGACGTTCATCGGCGTCTACATCGAGAAGGGCATCGGCCTGGTGATCCCGGGCCTGACGCCCGACGCGCTCGGCGAGATCTACGAGTACGTGCCCACGATCACCGAGCTCGGCGTCACGGCCGGGATCTTCGGCCTCGGCGGGCTGATCTTCACGTTCGGCGTGAAGGCGAGCCTGCCGCTGCTCGAGAAGTTCCGCAGCGAGCCGCCGGCGGCCCGCCGCGCCACCCCCGCCGGGCTGGCCGCGCCGGGTGCAGCCGACGCCCGGCCCTAGGGGGCCTCCCATGCGCCTCGATCGTAGAATCGGCCCACGGGTCACGGTCGCGGGAGGTCCATCATGAGCCAGCGGAGCGGCGCGTCGGGTGGAGCGCGGGGCCGGAGGGGCTGGCTTGCGGGTCTCGCCGCCCTCGCGCTCTCGGTGGGGGCGGGCACGCTCCTCTCCCGTGGCGCGGGCGCCGACGACCGGGACCCGCCGCCTCCCGCGGCTCCTCCCGCGCCGTCGCCGGCGAACGCCGCCTGCCTCGCCTGCCACGCCGACGCGAGCAAGGCCGGGGGCAAGCTCGTGGACGCCAAGGCCCACGCGGCTTCGGTCCACGGCAAGAAGGAC
>CAZJJQ010000749.1:0-2187 GCA_964546345.1 uncultured Planctomycetales bacterium | reverse complement strand
CCGTGGACCAGACGAAGCCCGTCCACGCCTACCTCGAGGACGCCGGGGCCTCGGCGGCGTACTGGGTCGCCTCCCAGGCCCGGACGATCGCGGCGAACGCCATGGCGATGGTGGGGAGCCTCGGGACCTTCACGGTGCTCTACGACCTGTCGAAGGCCGCCGAGATGGAGGGCGTCCAGGTTCGAGTCGTCTCGACGGGGGAGCGGAAGGGGGCGGCAGCGCCCGGGACCCCGGTCACCGATGCGGACGTCGCCGAGGCCCAGCGCCTCGTGGACGGGTTCGACGCCTTCTTCCGAGCAGCCGTCGGGGACGCGCGCGAGCTCGGCGCGAAAGAAGTCTCCTCCGTCTGGACCGGGTCCGTCTGGCTGGCGGGAGAGGCGAGGGGGCTCGGGCTCGTGGACCGGGTCGAACCTCTCGACGCCTCTGTGGAGCGCCTGGCGGCGCCGCTGCGGGCGAGGGCGGCGAAGGCGCGGCTCACGCCGCACTAGTTAGATTCGCTGTCGGGCTCAGACCGTCAGGCTCCCCCTCCGGGTAGCCGATAGCAGTTCGGAACGCGCCTCTCCGTCAGACAGCGGCCGCAGAACCAGTCAGCACGAAGGCGTTCGAGCTGGTCGTCCAACCCTGCATCGAACCGCCTCTCGGCCGGCCCGTCGAACTCCATGTACCCCCTGTCCGGGCTCGGTGCCTTGACATCCACGGTCGGGTACATCACGCAGGCCGGATCGTCGCAGTGGCCCCCGAGTTCGTCGCGCGCGTTCGTCCTCGCGTTCACCGCAGCGGACTCCCTGTGGTGCTTCGCTTCTGCCGTGAGCGCGTGCCCGATCTCGTGTACGGCCAGCAAGGAGAGCCGACGCCGGAAGTGGTCGTCGGGGACCAGCGCTTTCGGTTCCGGGTTGCTGTCGAAGCCGCGCAAGCGCGCGGTCGACACGACGCTGTGGAACTGCCACCAGCGGGTCATACCGAACATCCAGACGTCGTCCGGGGACCGATCGACGGCGAAGTCATAGAGATCGCGCCGCGTGAGCGCAATCACCGCCTGCCCGCGAAAGGCCGCCTGAAGTTGGTTCATCACATCGATCGCGTGACTCCCGTTCCATCCAGAGTTCGAGATGGGCGGGAAGAGGTCATCTCGGCGCTCGTCACGGCTATCGCAACCGATTCCGAAGACCTCATTCGCGATGCGGGCGACGTGGGCTGCCTCAAGCGGCATCGACTCGTGGATCAGGATCATCCAGGGCACTCTCCGCGGAAGACGTTGTGTACCTTTCGGCTGTAGCTCCGGCGGACCAGATCCTATTGCGGGCGTCGGAACCCTGTGGTTGAATCTGTCTTGTCAACCAGTAGCGACCTCCCGGCGGCTGTGCCCCGGGATGTGATCGCCCGCGACCTCCCGGTGGCCGTACCACCGGATTCGATCGCGGAGTAGCTGAGCGCCGCACCGAGGCCGAGCCCGGTGCTGTGACGCGCGGCTGCGCCATCCCGCCACACGCGCGGGGCGCACCTACGTCGTGCCCCCTCGCGCCCGAGGAGGCATCCCCGTGTCCCGATTCGCGCTCGTCGCCGAAGAGTCCACCAAGAAGGCCGCCGCCAAGCGTGCGGAGGCCAACGCGCTCGCCGACAAGGAAGGCGGGCTCTCCAAGGAGGAAGCCGCCCGCTTCGACGCCCTCCTCGCCGAGGCCGAGACCTTCGACGCGGAGGCCACCGAGAACCGCACGCGCGCCGAGCGCCTCCAGAAGAACGGCGAGGCGCTCGCCGGCTACAGCCGCCCGCGCCCGCGCCAGGCCGCCGACCCGCAGGGGGAGCCGATCGTTGCCCGTGAGGGCTGGCGCGAGGACCCCAAGTGCGGGTTCAAGACGCCGAAGGAGTACCTCCTCAAGGTGATCGAGGCCCCGAAGGCTCGACGCCTCGACGAGCGGCTCCAGTTCCTGGCCGCCGCGGGCTCCGACGAGCAGGGGGAGTACTCCGACCCCCACGGCAACTTCCTCGTGCCGACGGGGTTCTCGCCGACGCTCATGACGACGCCGACCGAGGCGGACCCCGTCGCCGGGCGCACGACGGCGCTCCCGATGACCTCGCCGATGGTCGAGTGGCCGGCGCGCGTGGACAAGGACCACCGCACGAGCGTCTCCGGGGGGCTCACCGTCACGCGCAAGGCCGAGACGGTCGCCGCGATCGCGAGCCGCCAGA